>CAZTST010000022.1:8693-21885 GCA_964616585.1 uncultured Draconibacterium sp. | reverse complement strand
TACTTCATGTCCACGGTAAGCCGATTTACCAATTTCGCACATTCCAATACAACCGTCAATACAGGTTGAACACATTCCGCTTGTCGGAACTACAGAATCTTCTGTTCTGTTTTTTGTCAATGTTGCTGCAGTAGCATTTATTTTTGTTAAACTCATTTTATTTCCTCCTTTATATTATTTGATTTTTCTGTTATACATGTTCCGCAATCACCTTTTAATCCCATCCAGCAATTATAATCTTCATAAACATCTATGCATGTTGGTTGAAGTGTATTTTCGCATCTGCCACATAATACGTTTTCAGGGGTTGTGCCTTCACATCTTACCGTACAGGCAGGACATATATAAATACAGGCTCCGCATCTTCTGCATTCATCTGATGTTTTATCAAATGGCGTATTTATTTTCAGTTCATTGCCCCTGTTAGCAAACCCAATAGCACCTGCCATCATTTGTTCTTCACATATTCTGACACATAATCCACAATGAATACAGCTGTCCCATTTTGGAGAAAACCTCACTTGTTTCAGCCCCATTTTTGCAGCTAAATCCTGTAATGTTTTTGATGTAGGACATTGCGAAATCAATAATTCAAGAATCATTTTTCTTGCATTTACAACTCTTTTGGTTGCAGTACGCACAACAAGCCCTTCTTCAACAGGATAAGTACATGAAGTTACCAATTTAGTATTTTCACCGGCACCTATTTCTACAACGCAAAGGCGACATCCTCCCCATGAAGAAAGTCCTTCATGAAAACAAAGAGTAGGGATTTCTAAACCTAAAAATCTCGCTGTTTCTAGTACAGTCCAGCTTTCCTGAGCATCAAAAGGTATTCCGTCGATTGTGATTTTCATTTTATACCTCCTGTTTTTCTCGTGATTTTTTTTTAATTTTTTCTATAAATATTTTTCCTTCTTTTGTTTCCAATTCGCATCGCAAACATCTTCGAGCCTCTTTTATTGCTTGTTCTTCGGTAAAGCCTTGCTCAACTTCCAATAAGTTATATTTTCTTTTTTCAGGTGATAAGCTAGGCATTACGGGCCGTTTGGCAGACATTAATTCTTCTGTTTCGTCATTAGACAATACCAATGGTTCAATATATTTTGATGGTCTAGTTATATGATATTCTCTCTTTACTTCTTTACCACTTAAATATTGATCGATTGATTGTGCTGTAATTTTACCGGCGGCAACGGCATCAACAACTGTATTTGGACCCGTAACTATATCTCCGCCTGCAAATACTCCTTTTCTATTAGTTTGATAAGTTTCAGGATTAACTGTAATAGTATTCCATTTTGAAAATTCGAGACCTTCTGTTTTTAGAAACGAAATCTCAGGACTTTCGCTGATTGAAATTATTAAAGTATCAAGTTCAACGGTAAATTCAGAACCTTCAATCGGGACAGGACTTCTTCTGCCTGACTCATCCAATTCTCCCATTTTCATTCTAATAAATTCACATGCTTTCAATTTTCCTTTTTCAGCTATTATTTTTTTCGGGGCAGTTAAAAATTCTATTTTAATACCTTCATTTAACGATCCTTCCACTTCCTCTTTGTAGGCGGGTATTTCTGCCATAGTTCTTCTGTAAAATATCGTAACTTCTTCAGGCTTAGTTGTGCGTAATGCACTTCTCGCCGTGTCAATCATTGCTATACTTTCCGATATTTCTGCACGCAACACTCTCCTTGCCGCATCAACCGCAGTATTACCTCCACCGATAATACCTACCCGTTTTCCAATTTCAATATCTTTACCAAGATTCAAGCTTGTTAATGCTTTCATTCCCGGATATACACCTTCAATATCTTCACCCGGAATATCTAATTTTAATGATTGATGAGCACCCGTTGCAATATAAATTGCTTTATAACCCTGATTGTACAGGTCGTCTATAGTATAATCTTTTCCGAGTGCAGAATTTGTTTTAATATCAAGCCCCGAGCTTTTAATATAACTAATATCATAATCCAAAATATATCGGGGAAGTCTGTATTCAGGGATTCCTAATATTAGCATTCCTCCGATTAAAGGTTCTTTTTCAAAAACAGTTACTGCATAACCTTTTTTTGCAAGATAAAAACCGCAGGTTAATCCTGAAGGACCGGAACCAATGATAGCTACTTTTTCTTTATTTTTTTTGCCGGGATTAGTTTTAAACTGAAGCTTATTTCTCAATCCGTAATCAGTAACAAATCTTTTTAGATCTTTTATTGCAATTGCATCTCCTCCTTCGTTAGCCTTGCATTTTACTTCACACGGATGATGGCAAACTCGAGCAAGAACTGATGCAAACGGATTTTCTTTTTTTATAATTTTCAGAGCTTCTTCATATTTCTTATTAGCAATAAGGGCAACGTAAACAGGCACTTCAGTATCAATAGGGCAGGTATATTGGCAGGGAGAAGATATTATTTCCTTGCATAATCCTGCGGTACACTTTTTCTTTAAAATATGATCAATATATTCATCTTTGAAATAACGGAGTGTGGCCAGCAAAGGATTAGCAGCAGTTTGTCCGAGCCCGCACATTGATGCATCTTTTACAACCTGACCTAATTCCTCAAGTAAAGCTATATCTTCTTCTTTGCCTTTTCCTTCGGTGATATTTCTAAGTATTTCATTCATTCTTTGAGTTCCTTCACGGCAAGTGGAACACTTCCCACAGGATTCTTCCTGTAAGAAGTTTGTGAAATACTTGGCAATATCTACCATACACGTATCTTCATCCATTACTATCATACCGCCGGAACCCATGATAGAACCTGCTTTATTCAAACTTTGGTAATCTATGGATAAATCGAACATATTTTCAGGAATACATCCACCTGATGGACCTCCTGTTTGAATCGCCTTTATTTTTTTATCTCCGACAGAGCCACCTCCAATATCATAAACTACTTTTTTTATTGTTGTGCCCAGAGGTACTTCAACAAGTCCTGTGTTTTTAATTCTTCCTACCAGTGAGAATATTTTGGTTCCCGTATTTCCCGGAATGCCAATTTTGGCATATTTTTTTGCACCTTTATCAATTATAACAGGAATATTAGCAAGTGTTTCAACATTATTAATACAAGTCGGATGACCCCAAAGCCCTTTATTTACCGGATATGGTGGCCTTTGTGCAGGCTGCCCCATCCTTCCTTCAATTGATTTGATAAGAGCTGTTTCTTCTCCACAAACAAAAGCACCTGCACCTTTTACAATTTCAATATCAAAATCTATATTTGTTCCAAAAATATTTTTCCCGAGAATTCCAAAATCTTGCGCTTGTCTAATGGCAATCATCGTATGTTTTATTGCCAAAGGATATTCACCACGGACATACATAATGCCTTGAGTCGCACCGATAGCAACGCCTGCAATTATCATACCTTCGATAATTGAGTGGGGATTTCCTTCCAGAAGACTACGATCCATATATGCTCCAGGATCTCCTTCGTCAGCATTACAGATTATGAATTTTTTGGTTTGGCCGTTACCGGATTTTCTAGCAATTTCCCATTTTAGTCCGGTTGGAAAACCTCCGCCTCCACGTCCTTTTAAGCCGGATTGTTTAATTTCATCTATTATCCACTCGGAATCGGAATTTGATATTACTTTCTCAAAAGCGGCATAACCACCCTGCCTAAAATAGTTATAGATTCTAATAGGATCAAGATATTGATTTTTCCCCAGGATTGTTCGTAATTGATTTTTAAAGAAAAGTATATCATCTTGGGTTTCATATTTTTGTAGAGTTCCGGGTTCTGTATATAACATATCTTCAACCACTTTTCCTTTAACGGCGGCATCAATAATTTTTGGAACATCTTCCATTTTAAGCCTTGGATATAATTGATTTCCCGGTTCAACTATTACGAATGGTTCAATTTCACAAAAACCAATACAACCTGTGATTCTCAATGTTATTTTATCATTGTAATTTTGCTCAAGTATATGACGTTTGGCTATTCGGATAATATCGTTGGCTCCACTTGCCTGGCCACAAGTTCCTGCGGTAATAATTATGCAGGGTTTTTTATCATTTTGTTCATCCAGAATCCTTTTTCGAAAATCCGTAAAACCTTCAACTGTTGATATTTGTATCATAGTCTTCTGTTTATTTGCATTTTTAAGTATCTAATATATGTCCTTTACAACCACGTAAGGGGCAAACCTGAACCGTGCCTCCTCCACGAACAATCATTGTTACCATTGTTGTTCGACATTCGGGACAGGCATAACCTCCAATCAGTTCTGTATGACAATGTGGACAAAAAATATTTAATTTGGTGTCTAGAGGTATATTATGTTCCGATTCAAAATTGAAGCTGCCATAAAGTGAAGATAACCTGTACCATCCATGTACACGGCCAAACGATACAGTTAAATGTATGCAAGGATAACCATCAATAATATGATCGGGTCTCATGAGAGTGTGATTGCATTGCGGACAACCGACTTCAACAGAAAAAATCCGCTTATCTTTACTGAAATCAATTTTATCTAATCCATTACGTGTATTCTTGATTATATTTTTAACCTTTTTGGCATTTACACTTGAATAGTATTCGCCATCAACAACATTAATCGGTCCGAGTGCACATGCTCCCAGACAATTCACTGTTTCCAGCGAGAATTCTTTGTCGGGAGTTGTTTCACCGGCCTTTATTTCAAGTTGTTTCTCAAATTCAGATGCAACGGCCTGAGCGCCACGTACATGGCAAGCAGTTCCCGAGCATACGGAAATAAGGTGTTTGCCTCGAGGTTTTAAACTAAACGATTTGTAAAAAGTAGCAACACCATAAATATCCTTCAAAGGAATTTTCATTCTACCGGAAATTTCCTTAAGTGTTTCTTCAGGGAGATAATTATAATATTTCTGAACATCTTCTAATATTGCAATTAATCTGTTATTCTTAGAAAGGATATGTTCAACTAGATTTGGTATTTCAACTTCAAAATCATTACAAAACCAAATTGGTTTAATTGCGAATTTAAGCTGAGTGCAAGTTAAGGTGTGTCTGCATGTCGTACAAATCCCCTGAACTTCTTTTTTTGTGGACATAAGCGTAGCTTTTTAAAAATTTATTATTCTTTAAATTAAAATTTTCAGCTAGATTCTCGGTTTTACTATTTTGCTATTTGTTATTAATAAAATGATTATAAAATTCACTAATCCCATTAACGATAAGTGTCCTCTTTAAATAAAACTATGAATTAATTACTTCTCCACCACGGTAATGTATTAAAGAAATTGTTTATTGCACCTCAAATATATGAGAAATTTTAATACTTCTAACGTTCTGTTAATAAATTATCAATATTAATTTTAAACTCAAATCCAACCAACTAAATTCTATTAAGCCTGTCCATTATTAACAATCTGTTGTTTGTTACTTTGTGTTTCAATCTTATATGTCAGGGTTTTTAATTTATAATTTCACAAAATAGAATTGAATCAAGAAACCATTGTATATAAATCCCATGGAACAAAAAATAAATAGGATGATAAATAAAAGGCGAAAGTTTAATTGTTTGGTCGGTTTAGTCCTTTTGTCAACCATGACCTTTGCGCAAACTAATAATAGCAGAAATTTTTTTAGTGCCAATAACGATTTCGCTGCTTCCAAAAACGATGTGCCTGAAGTTAGTAAGGATGCGACCACGAAATCTAAAAGTGGTATTTTCAATAATTTGTACATCGGATTTAATGCCGGTGCAACTTTCATGCATGCTACACTGCGCGATAAACCTTATAGTTGGGCTGTAGGTGCTTTTTTTGGCAAAGAATTAAATAGTAAATTAGATATTCAAACTAATTTACTTTATGGTAAAATGCATTCTGAGGGCTTATATGGCGGCCTTTATATTGCTGATGATGTGAATTTTATAGATGCATCTTTAATTGCAAAACTGCATTTAAAAGATTTTATTTTAAAGAAATCGCCAAATTTTTTACGTGATTTATACCTCATGGGTGGTGGTGGAATAACTTTTTATAATGCTAAAGTTACAAATCCGGCGAATAATACTTTTATAATGGGACAAGGTTGGGCAAATGATTCAACTAAAACAAGCATGGTTAAATCTTTGTTTATACCATTAGGCCTTGGCGTATCGTTTAATGTGGATAAATTAAATCGTTATTATATTACAACTGAATATACATATCGCTATTCATTTAATAATGAACTTGATGGCGGCTATACTACAAACGCAGGACACTATTCTTACGCTTCATTAGGATTTGTTTATAATATTGGTAATTCCGCCGGCACTTCAAAAGCAAATATTATTGAAGAAGCTGTTGAACAAAAAACAAAACAAATAAAAGAAAATAAGGCTAAAGAAGAAAGTGTAAGAGATAATAATGCAAAAGATGAAAAAGTGAAAAATGTTAGGGTTGCAACTGATTATGGCCTGCTAAATAATTGGTATGCAGGCGTAAACGCCGGCGCAACTACAATACTTGCTACTCTAAGAGATAAACCATATAGTTGGGCGGCAGGTGCTGTTTTGGGCAAACAAATTACTCGCAAATTAGGCGTACAAACAAATTTACTTTATGGCAAAATGCATTCAGAGGGTGATTATTTTGGCCAAATGTTAGCTAACGATATTGATTTTATGGATGCATCGCTTATGCTAAAATTTAATCTGAATGATCTGATTTTTAATAAATCGCCAAAAGTATTACGTGAGTTTTATCTTTTAGCCGGTGGTGGATTAACTTTCTTCAATTCAAAAGTCATTAATATGGCTGATTCAACTTTTATTACAGGAATTGGATGGGACGCAACAGGAACAAATAAAACAAGTAAGGTTTCAACTCCATTTATTCCAATAGGTTTAGGGATGTCGTTTAATTTAGGAAATACTGGACGATATTTTTTAACAACAGAGTTTGCTTACCGATATTCTAGTGATAATCAATTAGATGGAGGTTTAACTACACATCCTGCTCATTATACTTATGCCTCAGTAGGTTTAGTTTATAATTTAGGAAAACCAACTTTTTCGCCACAACAGATTACAGCTGACGCAATTGAAGAAAGAGTGAAATCGACAGTGGTTGCTCAGGTAAAAGACGAAATGGCTGCTAATATTCAGGCAGAGATTAAGCCTATAAAAGATGAATTAGATAATCATTCTAAAATTTTATCTGAAAATAAAGCGAGTATAAATGCCATTAAATCTGATATAGAAGCTCGGATTAATGCAATGAACTCAAACTCATCTTATAATGACGGCGGTGTTACTACTGCGAATAGAGCAACTCAAATTCCGGCAGGAAATGAAATAAGTACTGCATTAACTAGTATTTATTTCGCATTTAACTCTTTATACTTAACACCTGATATGGAAAGAGAGATTGCAATTTTTGCTAAAATGATGAAGAAAAATAAAGGATTGAAATGTGAAATTACAGGAAATGCCAGTAATGTTGGCAGTCCTGAATATAATCTAATGCTTAGTGAGAAACGGGCTCAAGCTGTTGCTAGTTTCTTGACTAAGGAATTTGGAATCGAGGAAAACCGTTTGATTATTAAGTCAATTGGAATAGACGATCCATTAGCTAAGAATTTGCATAAAATTAATCGACGAGTCGATATGCAATTATTTTGGTAAATTTTTATTATTAGTTAGAAAAGGCGGTCATAAACAATGACCGCCTTTCTTTTTTACTGGAATACCATATTTTCCTGAGTAGTGGTTTTTTCACAATAATGACAAAGTAATTTTATAATTCCTTTATCATCGGTAAAAACTTTAAAGTTAGTTGGAACTGACTGATGATTAGTTATGCATTTTGGGTTGAAACATTTCACAAAACCTTGTATCTCATTTGGTTTTTCAACAGTATATTTGCTAACAACCTTATAATTTTTTATCTCGATGAGCGTAGCTGTTGGAGCAACTAAAGCAATTTTATTTATTTCATCTCGACTAAAATAGCGGTCACTAATTTTAATAATGCCTTTACTGCCATATTTCTGGCTGCTCATATTAGTACCAAAATAAACCGGATTCTTGCTATTATCCAGATTTAATATTTTAATGGCTATAAAGAGCCTGTTTGAAGGGATATGATCGATTACTGTACCATTTTCCAGTGCCGATACTTTTAATTCTTTAAGTTCTGAATTTTCCATTTCTTTAATTTATTTTAATCCTAAAATTGAAGCCAAAAGTGCTTGCCTTACGTAAACTCCATTTCTTGCCTGCTGAAAATAATACGCTTTTGAATTTTTGTCAACCGCTTCTTCAATCTCATTTACACGTGGTAGTGGATGCAATACGCGCATAGTAGATTTTGAATTTTCGAGCATATCGTTTTTCAAAATATACGAATTCTTAACTCTTTCATATTCCATTGGATCGGCAAAGCGCTCACGCTGAATCCGTGTCATATACAATATATCAACTTTACTAATAATATCTTCAATTTCAGAATATTGATGATAATTTAAGCCGGCATCTTTTATATATTTCTTTATTACGCTTGGAAGCTTCAATTCTTCGGGCGAAACCAAATGAAAAGTAGCATTAAATTGTGAAAGCGCAATAACTAATGAATGAACTGTACGTCCGTATTTTAAATCTCCAACAAAAGCAATGTGAATATTTTCCAATGTTCCTTGTGTTTTGCGAATAGAATACATATCGAGCAAACATTGTGTAGGATGCTGATTGGCTCCATCGCCCGCATTAATAATTGGAACATTAGATACTTCACTGGCCCAACGTGCACTTCCATCAAGTGGGTGACGCATCACAATCAGATCAGAATAATTAGCTACTGTTTTAATGGTGTCCATAAGGGTTTCTCCTTTTGAAACACTCGAACTAGAAGCATCGGTAAAACCGATAATTTTTCCTCCCAATTGTGAAATGGCACTCTCAAAACTCAATCTGGTTCGTGTTGAAGGCTCGAAAAACAGAGTAGCAACTACATGATTTTCTAAAATCTTTTGACGTGGATTTTTTTCGAAATCTTCAGCAATATTAAGTATTTGCAAATACTCTTCCTTGCTAAAGTCGTTAATTGAGATTAAACTTCGATTCTTCATATGGTTTTCCTTTTTTAATGTATGATAAATTCCAAAAAAAATGGCGACTATAAAAGCCGCCATTAAATTATTTCTTCAATTTATATTTTTTGATAAAATCATCAATTATCCCTACTAAATTTGGATGGCCTATTTCCTGCAAATCGTAATAAACTCTTGTAACAGGTTTATTTATTTTGATTTCTCGTTGCAAATCGATAGGAGTTCCAATAACTACTGAATCGCAATCTGTCTTATTTACAGTTGTTTCCAAATCTTTTAATTGCTGTCTGCTATAACCCATTGCCGGCAATAATGTTCCAATATTTGGGTAAATTTTAAAAGTTTCGGCAAGTTTTCCAACTGCAAAAGGACGAGGATCGATTAATGCTTTAGCTCCAAATTTCATTGCTGCAACAGTTCCTGCTCCTATTTTCATTTCGCCATGTGTAAGCGTAGGTCCATCTTCAATAACCAATACTCTTTTTCCTTTAATTAATTCAGGATAGTCAACGGTTAAAGGCGAAGCAGCATCTACAACAATAGCATTAGGAGCTACTTTTTCGATGCTTTCACGCACTATTTGAATATTTTCAGGTGAAGCAGTATCCATTTTATTTATGATAACAACATCTGCCAGGCGCAAAGTAACTTCACCGGGATAATAATTCAATTCATGGCCTGGGCGATGTGGATCGACTACTGTCATATTAAGATCCGGCTTATAAAATGGAAAATCGTTGTTTCCACCATCCCATAAAATTACATCGCAACCATCAGGATCGTTTTCAGCTGCTCTTACAATTGCCTCATAATCAACACCTGCATAAATAACATTACCTCTAACAACATGAGGTTCATACTCTTCCATCTCTTCAATAGTGCATTTATGTTTATGCAAATCGTTGATGGTGGCAAATCGTTGAACTTTTTGAGCAACTAAATCGCCGTAAGGCATTGGATGTCTGATAGCTACAACTTTTATACCTTGAGCCATCAGAAGTTCAATTACGCGACGAGAAGTCTGACTTTTTCCACAACCTGTACGAACAGCACCAACAGCAATTACAGGTTTGGTACTTTTTATCATGGTATCTTTAGGCCCAAGTAAAACAAAATTTGCTCCGGCTGCATTTACACGAGCACTCATTGCCATTACTCTTGAATAAGGAACATCGCTATATGAAAACACACAATCGTCAATTCTTAGATCAACAATAAGTTTTTCCAAATCGTCTTCAGCATAAATGGGAATGCCACTCGGATAAAGAACTCCTGCAAGTTCAGTTGGATATTTCCGCCCGTGAATATCGGGTATTTGTGCAGCAGTAAAAGCTGCTACTTTGTAGTTTTGATTGCCGCGATAATAAGTGTTGAAATTGTGAAAATCTCGTCCTGCCGCGCCAATAATTAATACTTTTTTTGTCATCTGTTTATTTATGTTTTAGTAAGTTTCAGATGTTTTTAATCATAAAAAATGGCTTCAAATCTTAATTTCCGCCTCTGCACATTTTTTAGGCATTGTATTAATTAAGTTTTTTGGTTCGACTACAAAGTTATTGGTTTAAATGAGTCCGGCAAATTTATTCTTTCATTATTTATTAACGAAAAAAGGCTAACAAAATAATTCTGTTAGCCTTTGAGTTTTTATTGATGATAATATTAAAGTTCAAAATCGCCCATATCATCGCCATTTTCCTGACCGGGTTGCTTTTTGTCACGCATTTTATCATTCATTTTACCGAATTTATAACTCAGACTCAATTGTATCATTCGTGTTACCGGATTACGCTCTGTAAGCAAAGTATAATTTGAACCATAGGCTTCGTAAGCGAAACTACGTGTGTTGAATATATCGCGAATACGCAAATTAATACTTGCTTTTTTCTTTAAGAAATCCTGCTTAATTCCTGCATCAACTGCCCATCTGGACGAAATATTTCCTTGCGGCATTACTCGAGGAGCATCGTAACTTCCTGATAGTTGAGCAGTTAAATTATTACCAATACGAAAATTGTTGCTGGCTTTAAAATTCCAGGTAAAACCTGCATTCGAAAGTTCTGTACTCTCGCCACTTGTATAACTTAGTTGATAAAAATTAAACCCCGCATTCATACTCCACCATTTGTAGAACTGCCCCGAATATGTCAATTCTCCTCCATATGTTTCTCGAGAACCAATATTTTGATAGGTAACAGTAGAAACACCAAAGTCGTCAAGAAAATTTACGTTTTCAATAACATCTACAATATAACGATAATAAATAGTACTGTTAAGCATCGATTTATTGATATAACGAGTATAACCAAATTCTATGGCATTAATATATTCAGGATCCAAATCAGGGTTTCCTTTTCTGATATTATATGGATCGCTTTGATTTCCAAAAGGATTTAGCTGTCTGGAGTGTGGGCGATTAACACGTCGGCTGTAGTTTAGGTTTATTTCGTTGTTTTTATCTAATTTCTGAAGAAGAAATACACTTGGATAAAGACTAAAATAGCTGTTTGGGTATTTCTCGTTAGTTGTAACTAATTCTGATGAAATATCAGCATATTCTGCTCTTATTCCTGTTTGATAACTGAATTTTCCAATTTCTCCACCAAATTGTGCGTATGATGCGTATACATTTTCGTCATAAATAAAATAATTAGAAAAAGCCAGATCAGGAACTATAATATCATTTGTATTTAATTGACCTGCAATATATTCGTCTCCACTGCTGCGAAGTGTACTTTTAAATCCAAGTTCAAGTTTGTTTTTTTCATAAGGCTTAACAAAATCTATGCGAAATGTTTTTACATCGCTTTCTGAAAGTGTATTTTCAGATAAATCATTTGGTGTAAAACCATCAGGATAATATATAAGATCCATTGCAGTTGTAGCACGATTTTGATTCATTTCTGAGTCGTAATTAGAATAGGCAAGTTCTGCTTCGAGATAATGATCTTTTGAAGTGAATGTTTTGCGATAAGTTGTATTCAAATCAAATGAAAGACCAATATTAGAACTAGTTATGTCGTTTTTATAATAATCCATAATAACATAAGGCTCGTAATAATTCTTGTAAATATTAGTCTGAGTGCGCTCCATATTTCTGGTACTTGCTCTTGCGCCAATACTCCAAACATTTGATGAATTTATAAAGAAATCGTTATTTAACGAAAAGCTGTGATTTGAACCAAGGCGGTCGCTTTTATTTACATCGCCATAATGCTTGATTGTATCGCCTACAAAAATTGTTTTATCGCTAAATCCATCCATTGGATTACCAAACTGGCGAAAATTATAATTAGCGCTAACATTAAATTTAGAATTGCGATAATTTATGCTTGCTCCAATATTCGAAGAGTTATTAGTTCCAACTCCAGCGCTTATTTGACCATTAAATCCAACTAACTTATTTTTTTTCAGAACTATATTTAAAATTCCACTTACTCCCTCAGGGTCGTATTTTGCAGATGGATTAGTAATAATTTCGATAGATTCAATACTGCCGGCTGGAATTGCCTCAAGCAAAGCGCCGGTCGATTCTGTTGACAAGCCACTTGGACGGCCATCAATTAAAATGGTTAGATTCTGACTGCCTCTTAAACTTATATTTCCTTCAGTATCTACTTCAATCGATGGTACATTTTCGAGCACATCAATTGCTGAGCCTCCGGCAGATACAAGGTCTTTATCTACACTAACTACTTTTCTGTCGATTTTATTAACAATAACAGCTCTCTCTGCAGTAACATTTACTTCGCTAAGAGCCACTGATTTTGCAGCTATCATGATGTTTTTAAATGTATGCTCGAAAGTCTCGCGGCTAATTTTTAAATCTTCAAGAATAAATGGTTCAAAACCAATAAATTCAACTTTCATTTGATAAGCTCCCAATGGAATTTCTGTTATACTAAAGTTTCCATTTTCATCCGTTATTCCTCCGGTAATTATTTTTTCAAGTCTTTTATTATATAGGGCTATAGTAGCATATTCAACAACTTCGCCGCTAGTAGCATCTATTACATTACCATTTATAACACCAATTTTTGGAATCTGGTTAGGATCCATATTAACTATATTGCCACCATCATTTGGTTTTGGTTGAGCAAGATTAATTTGAAATATGGCCAGAATTATTCCGGCAAGAATGATTAATTTTT
>CAZTST010000022.1:0-8683 GCA_964616585.1 uncultured Draconibacterium sp. | reverse complement strand
TAGTCATGTTTGAAATTTTAGGTTTTAGACGTTTGCAAATCGTCATGGTTTAAAGCGCGCAAAGATAAATTTTATTTATCCTAAAAAAACCTAAATTTGTGCATGTTAAAATACTATGCAATTTAAAGATATCATTGGACAGGATGCGCTTAAAAAGCGATTGATAAACTCGGTAAAAGAGAATAGGATTAGCCATGCGCAGATGTTTCTTGGCAAAGGAAGTGTAGGTAAACTTGCATTGGCTTATGCCTATGCGCAGTATATTAATTGTACTAATAAACAAATTGACGATTCGTGCGGACAATGCAATTCATGCAGAAAATATGCTGCTATGAGTCATCCTGATCTATTTTTTAGTTTTCCGGTAAACACAAATCATACTTCTACTACAAAATCAACCGAAACTAAGGTGAGTAAAGACCCTGTAAGTGGTGATTTCTTAATTGATTGGAAAAATTATTTGGACGAAATAAATGGCTATCCCGATTTGTTTCAATGGTATCAACGCATAGGAATAGAAAATAAACAGGGATTTATCAGTAAAGAAGAAGCTAGGATAATTGTTCACCAGCTCCAGTATAAGGCTGTTGAGGCTGATTATAAAGTGTTGATTGTGTGGATGGTAGAGAAAATGAATGAAGTTGCCGCCAATGCTTTGCTTAAATTGATTGAAGAACCACCCGGAAATACACTTATCTTTTTGATAGCCAACGAAAAAGAAAAGTTAATATCAACTATTTTATCTCGTGTTCAAACAATAGTAGTTCCTCCAATAGAAAACGATAAGCTGTTAGCTTATTTAGTACAACAAAATCCTAATTTAAAAGAAAATGACTTAAAAGATATTGCCGGTCTTGCAAGTGGCGATGTATTTAAAGCCAAAGAAATAATTTCCAATTCATCCGAAATGCGAGAGAATTTCGATTTGTTTGTTGAATGGATGAGATTATGTTATAAAAAAGGAAGTTTGGAAGGCATTAAAATATGGGTAGAAAATATAAGTAAATTCGGCAGAGAAAAGCAAAAAAGTTTTTTATCTTTTTCATTACGAATGATAAGAGAATGTCTTCTAATAAATTATGGAGACAGCAAATTAGTTAAAATTATGTTGCACGAAGAGCAATTTCTAAACAAGTTTGCGCCCTTTATCCATCTCAATAATTCCCCAATTATTCAGAAAATTCTGGATCAGTCTATTTATGAAATTGAGCGAAATGGTGCCAGTGCTTCACTTTTTGCAGATCTTTCATTGCAATTAAGCCAATTGTTGAAGATGGATTCTTCCGTCTCTTAAAAAATAAGGAAATACAGGTATTGAGCAAGGTCGAAACAGGTATTTAGATTTCCCTTAATTTAAATTTTAACTCTTGAATACAAGCCTTTCTTAAGAATAAAATAGACACTCAAGTTGATACAAGCACATCTCCAAAGGAGTCCTTTGGACAAAATAATATTTAGCTGGTTTCCTCCCTCCTAAAACTGAAATTAATGATTACTTTTGTATGTTTATTAGCTGTTCTTGCTTTTTACAATAGTCAATGTTGAAAACAGACACTTATTTTGAAGCAGGGCAGTGATTTATTATATATACAAATGAGAGATAGTCAAACGAATGACAAGAGCCTCCAATCAAGAGGTTGTTGTGCATCACAAATAATAACAGATAAAGGGAAAAGTACCAAGCAACATTCCTGTTCAAAGCTGGATGCTCACAATTGGTTGTCGCCAATGGATAAACTAGGAATAAACGCAATGTTCAATTGTGTTGAAATCCGATTTAAAAACAGCCATAAAGACTTTTATCGAGTTCCGCCTGAAATAAATGTTCAAAATGGAGATATAGTTGCAGTTGAATCTTCGCCAGGACATGATATTGGAATTGTTAGCCTTACAGGCGAAACTGCAAGACTCCAAATGAGCAAAAAAAAGCTTAATCCAGAGTCTGATGATATCAAAAATATTTATCGATTTGCCCGCCCAAACGACATTGAAAAATGGATTAGAGCTGCTGAACGTGAAGAAAGTACAGTAATTAAAACCCGGAAACTTGTTAACGATCTTGGATTGAAAATGAAAGTTAACGATGTGGAATTTCAAGGCGATGAAACCAAGGCAATTTTCTATTATACAGCAGATGATCGTGTCGATTTTCGTCAACTTATTAGAGTTTTAGCTGAATCGTTCCGAGTGCGAATTGAAATGCGACAAATTGGAGTGCGACAAGAAGCTGCCAGAGTTGGAGGAATAGGTTCTTGCGGTCGTGAATTATGTTGTTCTACATGGCTAACAAATTTCACTTCAGTTACTACAAACGTAGCTCGTGTTCAACAGCTTTCGCTAAATCCACAGAAATTGGCCGGACAATGTGGCAAACTTAAATGTTGCCTCAATTTCGAATTCGATTCTTATTCAGATGCTCAATCTGATTTTCCTGATACTAACATTCCATTGAAAACAAAAAAAGGAGATGCAATTTTTCAGAAAATGGACGTTTTTAAGAGAATATTTTGGTATTCATATGTAAGTGATTCAGCTTCGTTTTTGCCATTGTCTGTTAATAAAGTTAAATATATAATAGATAGAAATAAAAGCGGAAAGCAACCCGATGATTTAGAGGGCTATATGATAAAAGCGCCGGAAAAAAAGAGATTAAATGGAATTGAAGAAGGCGATTTGAATCGTTTTGATCGGAAATAATAAATAAATATGCATAGTCTAGAAAATAACTTAATAAAGAAAATGGCTTTTGCCACCATAATTTTAACTTTATTGGGTTTTGCTTTTATTTCATGCGATGACAATC
The DNA here is from genome assembly GCA_964616585.1 of uncultured Draconibacterium sp. Lineage (GTDB taxonomy): Bacteria > Bacteroidota > Bacteroidia > Bacteroidales > UBA12170 > UBA12170. Next base: position 5,880 of record CAZTST010000022.1, on the reverse strand, counting down.
GTTATTACGAACATAATGAGTTGATTGAAAAAAATATCTGGTATTATAATGATGCTAAAGAATTTGAAGTTGAGATAGTTGACAGTTTGATCGCCTTTAATTTTTATATTAATGTACGCAATACAATTGATTATGAATATTCCAATTTATATTTCTTTATCAACTCGGAACTGCCCAATGGTATTATAGCTCAGGATACTGTCGAATGTCAATTAGCAGATTATCAGGGAAAATGGTTAGGTAGCGGAAGTGGCAAATTGAGATATAACAGCTTTATTCTTCGGAAAAATATGCGTTTTAACCAAATTGGAACTTATAAATTTTGGTTAATGCATGGAATGCGCCACGATAGTTTAAAAGGAATAGCTGATGTTGGAATTAGATTAGAAATTGCTGACAAAAAAAAGATTTAATTAAATAATTTTGATAATGAACACCACATCTAAAAAAGACAAAAAGAAAATAAAAGGTCAAACAAGTTCTTTACAATGGATTTTTCGTCTTTGGATAAGCTTTTTTGTAGGAATTCTACTGATTGTTATTTTATTTATTTTGATATCAAACGGTTTTTTAGGGAAAATGCCAAGCTTCGAAGAATTGGAGAATCCTCAATCTTCCCAAGCATCACAAATTTATGCCGATGACGGTCGTTTACTTGGCTCCTACTTTATCGAAAATCGTTCAGATGTTGATTATCGGAATTTGTCGCCAAATCTTGTTAATGCATTGATTGCCACTGAGGACATTCGCTTTTATAATCATTCCGGCATCGATTTTAAAGCTCTTGCCCGTGTTGTAGTTGGCGTTTTAACTGGTTCAAATAAAGGTGGCGGCTCAACTATTACTCAGCAATTAGCTAAACAATTATTTACCGACCCACCGAGTTCAAGAATAGAACGCTGGATTCAAAAATTTAATGAATGGGTAATTTCTATTAAGTTGGAAAAAAGCTATTCAAAAGAAGAAATTATTGCTATGTATTTTAATAAATACGACTTTATTAACAATGCTGATGGAATTCAAACTGCTTCAAGTGTTTATTTTGGCACTACTCCCGATTCTTTAAACTTAACCGAAGCTGCTACATTAGTAGGAATGTTACAAAATTCTTCTCTATATAATCCTTTACGTCGCCCCGAATTGGTAACTCAACGCCGAAATATTGTATTAGGACAAATGTATCGCTACGATTATATCGATCAGATAACTTATGATAGTGCAGTAGTTCAACCTTTAGGCTTAAATATTAATAAACAAGGACATACAGAAGGTTTGGCAAATTATTTTCGAGAATATTTGCGTGGATGGCTGAGCAATTGGGCAGGATTACATTTAAAACCTGATGGTACTCCCTACGATTTGTATCAAGATGGTCTGCGTATCTATACCACAGTTAATTATGATATGCAAGTTGCCGCCGAAAAGGCTGTTCGCGAACATCTTGGAAAAGATTTACAACCTTCATTTTATACTCATTGGAAAGGATATACAAATGCACCTTTTGTTTTTGAGGAGAAGGATTCGAAAATAGAAATTCAAAAAATAATGCAGACTGCTAAGCTCAGATCAGAGCGTTATCGAATGATGAAAAAAGCAGGATATTCTAACGACTCTATCGATATTGCTTTTAAAACTCCAACCCAAATGACTTTGTTTTCATGGAGAGGAGATATTGATACAATTTTGACTCCATTGGATAGTATTCGTTATTATAAGCATATTCTTCAGGCAGGTGTTATGTCGGTTCAACCACAAACCGGGCATGTAAAGGCTTATGTAGGCGGTCTTGATTATCGGTATTTTAAGTACGATTTGGTAACACAAGCAAAACGGCAAGTTGGCTCTACTTTTAAGCCCATTGTTTATACACTGGCAATGCAGGAAGGTAATATGTCACCATGCAGCAAAATGCCAAATATTCAGCCCATTATTCGTTTGCCTGACGGCACTTTTTGGGAGCCTCGTAATTCAAACAAAAAATTTGAAGGTCACAAAGTTACGTTGAAATGGGCCTTGGCTAATTCAATAAACTGGATTTCAGCACAACTAATTGATAAATACAATCCTGCGGCGGTTGTAAAAATGGCACATAATCTAGGAATTACAAGTTATATACCACCAGTCCACGCAATTGCTTTGGGCACACCGGATATTTCGCTCTACGAAATGGTTGGAGCCATGGCAACTTTTGCAAATAAAGGAGTTCATTTAAAACCTATTTTCATTACACGTATTGAAGACAAAAATGGAAATGTTTTAGAACGTTTTGCACCAGAATCAAATGAAGCAATGAGTGAAGAAACTGCTTATCTTATGCTTTCGCTCATGAAAGGCGTTGTTGAAAGTGGAACAGGAACTCGTTTAAGATATACATATGGATTAACAAATCCAATTGCAGGTAAAACCGGAACTACTCAGAATCAGTCAGATGGATGGTTTATGGGTATTACTCCAAAACTTGTTACCGGCGTTTGGGTAGGTGCCGAAGACCGCTCTGTTCATTTTAGAACCATTACCGAAGGACAAGGAGCTAATATGGCATTGCCCATTTGGGCATTGTTTATGAAAGATGTTTACGCTAATAAAAATATTGGATTGTATATGGGCGATTTTGAAGCTCCCATTAAACCTCTTTCAGTAGAAATTGATTGCGATAAATACGATGCTCAACAAAGGAAGAAATTCTACGAAACTCAAAACAATTTTTGATAGAATTGTTTTATAGCATATATTGATTGGAATTATTTTAGTTTACGCATATATAGCAAGCTAAATCCAATTAATGCCACCGCTAATATTATACTTATTGTTAATAATAAGGGATTATCGCTTAAGCTTTGATTTTGTTGAAGAAAATAGCCCATACTCACATTTATTATCGAAGTTGGAAGTAAACCAATGGCTGAACCCCAAAAATAAGGCGATGGTTTTATTTTTGAAATAGAAAAAGCAGCATTTAGAAAACTTGTTGGGAAAATATATAGACTGCGTAAAATAATTATTGCCGAAAATCCTTTTTCTTCAATCAATTTATTAATCTTTTTAATTTGAGCTTGCTCACCGTATTTTTTGGTAAAGACATCAAAAAATAAAAAATGAATATTGTAATATGCTAAAATAACTCCTAAAATCCTACTTATTAAGCTGATTATCAATCCGGGAACAAAGCCAAAGATATAACCAAATAAAATTGAAAAATAAAAAGTAGGCAGGTTTAAAACAGAGAATGTAATTAGTATTAGCGAAAGAATGACAGCGCTTAAAAATCCATATTCCTTTATATAATTCAGAAATTGGAGTAAGTATTCTATCTGGAAAAATCGTTTCAAATCGAAATAATAAAAGGACAGAATGGCAATTATAACAGTAAAAATATAGCCTAAGCGAAGAAATGCAGTTTTCATATTATTCTTTAAAATACACACGCTTAACTCTTCTGGAAATTCCGGTAAGTATTTCGTAAGGTATTGTTTGAGCTGCTTTTGCTAAATTTTTGATATGTTGCTGAGTACTAAAAACTATTACTTCGTCTCCTTCCTGAGCTGTTGTTTCACTTAGATCAATCATACACATATCCATGCAAACATTACCAATTATTGTTGCCGTTTTGCCATTTACAATTACACTGCTTTTTTCGTTTCCAAGCAAGCGATTTAATCCATCTGCATAACCAATAGGAATTATTCCGATGGTTTTATCTTCTTTACAAATGTAAGCTCGGTTATAACCTACACTATCGTTGCTTTTTAAGTGTTTTATTTGAGTAATACTTGTTTTTAAACTTCCAATGTTTTGTAAGCTCTTTTCTTCTTCCGGATTTGGTGAAATTCCGTAAAGCCCAATGCCTAATCGAACCATATCAAACTGATAATCAGGAAATCGACTTATGCCGGCAGAATTTAAGATATGTTTAAAGATATAATGGTCGCAATGTGCTTGTATTTTTTCGCTTACCTCATTTAAGATGCCAATCTGTTCGTGCGTAAATGAATCAAAACGAGGGTCTTCGCTTGCAGCTAAATGACTAAAAATAGAAGTCGTATAAATTTGATTATTAGCTTTAAGTCTATTTATCAGTTGATCGATTTCAACAGATTCAAACCCAAGCCGATGCATTCCTGTGTCAATTTTAATATGAATTTTTACAGGCTTGTTTTTTGGTAAAATATTCTTTTTAATGGCAGCTTCAAGTTTATCAAGAATAGTAAAGCTATATATTTCAGGCTCTAAGTCGTATTTTAGGATACTGTCAAAACTCTGCTCATCAGGATTCATAACCATAATTGGCAAACTGATACCCGATTTTCGCAATTCAACTCCTTCATCAGCATAAGCAACAGCTAAATAATCTGCCCTGAAATATTGCATAATATTTGCAATTTCGTAGCTGCCACTGCCGTACGAAAAGGCTTTCACCATAATCATCATTTTAGTTTCCGGTTTAAGCTTTAAACGGAAGTAATTCAGGTTGTTAATCATCGCATCAAGATTTATTTCCAAAACAGTTTGATGAGATTTTTGCTGTAATACTTTCGATATTTGTTCAAACTCGAAAAACCGAGCGCCTTTCAGCAAAATGTTTTCGTTTTGAAAATTTGTAAACGAAAAATGATTCAGAAATTCTTCTGTTGTCAAAAAGAAAACACTTTCGAGTGTAAATTGATCGCGCATTCGCGAAATAGCAGATCCAATTCCAATTAATCTGTCAACTTTTTTTTCACTTAGCAAAAGAGCAATTTCGTGATATAAATCCAAATCGCTTTTTCCGCTTTGCAAAATATCAGAAAGGATTAAAGTATTTTTACTGTGCTGGTTTTGTTGATTCATAAAATCCAATGCTATCGCCAGCGAATTAATATCAGAATTGTAGCTATCGTTTATGATGGAGCAATTATTTATGCCTTCTTTAAGCTCTAAACGCATGGCAACAGGATTCAATTTTAGCATGCGTTCCCTAATCACCATATTATCGTATCCTAAATAAAGCATAGTTGCCCATACATGACAACTGTTTTCAATAGATGCAGCATCAATAAATGGAATTATAATATCAATTTCCGCCTCTTTAAAAAGTGCAGTAAAATGTGTGCTATGATTGATTTTTTCAGTTTTAATTATTTGCAAATCTGCAATATGCTTGGTGCTCCAGGTAAAAGGCTTTACACTTTCCAGAATTTGAGATCGAATAATAACACCTTGAATTTCAGAATGATCAAGATTATAAACAAGAGTATCAACTTTAGTAAAAAGCTTCAGTTTTTCTCCTATTTTCTGATTTGTATTTATAAAATTCTCGTCGTGTGCTTGCCCTATATTTGTAAAAATTCCAATTGTAGGTTGTATAATAGCTTGAAGTTTAAGCATTTCTTCAGATTCAGAAATACCAGCTTCAAAAATTGCCATTTCATGTTCAGGTTTCATTTGCCAAACACTCAAAGGAACACCAATTTGAGAGTTATAACTTTTGGGACTTCTAACGATTTCTTTATCTTGTTGAAGCATTTGATATAACCATTCCTTAATAATGGTTTTTCCATTGCTGCCTGTAATTCCAATAACCGGAATGTTGAATTTTTTACGTTTATCGGCAACTAAGATTTGAAGCGCTGCTAAAGGGTTTTCCACAATAATAAAATTAGAATCATGAAGATTTTCAATATTTTCTGGCGGATTAGAAACTAAAAAATTACGTATTCCTCTTTGATAAAGTGGCAAAATAAATTTATGACCGTCGTTTTTCTTGGTTTTTAATGCAAAAAAAAGAGTTCCTTCAGAAGAAATCAATTTCCTGCTATCAATAAGAATATCACTTATTTTGGAGTCGGTTGATGCTGAAGAAATTAAACGTCCATTTACGACAGAAACTATTGAAAATCTTCA
>CAZTST010000021.1:0-21985 GCA_964616585.1 uncultured Draconibacterium sp. | reverse complement strand
TATCAACAATATATGCTTTTTTAATAATAATTATTCTTATTCAATATCAGAGCCTAAATGACATGAAAAAAATGAAAGATTTTTTAAAGGATAAAGGTTTTAGAGATAATAAGAAGAAAATGTTTTCAAATAAAAGAGGAGTGATTGACCCAAGAATTTTATGGATAGTTATAGCTTTAGTTATTTTAATTCTAGGCTATATGAATGTATTAACCAGCAAATACATACCTTTAGTTTGTTATTTTATCATTTTTTCCTCTTTAGCAATAACCTTAATCCTCAGAAGAAAAAAAATAATATAAGCCCATCTCAATAAATCATACAAATATATTTATAGAATCAAATATTGATTCCTCTCCGAAAATTATGATAAAAAAGAATTCAATTGTTACTTTATTTTTGCTCCTTACTTTATCCGGCTTAGCGCTGAAGCCCCAAAAAGAATATATAATTCGGCCTGAATATTTAAGTCTGATTTACAAAGAATTAACTACAAAAACAGAAGATGGATTAAATATTAAAATATGGTTTATTCCTGCTCAGGATTCTGTTTCTCAAGATATTCAAAGAGCGAATTATTTAAATCCAATTAAAAGAGAGTATAACATTTTAGATTCCATTCCAAGACCTACAATAATTATATGTGATGGAGATGCAGGAAATATGTGCTATAATATTTATGCTGCTGAAAAATATGCACTTAAAGGTTACAACGTAGCATTATTTGATTGGAGAGGGTTTGGAGAAAGTGATGATTTCGAAATAAATACGGATTATCTTTTTTATAGTGAATTTTTACTTGATTATGAGGCAGTAATTAATACAATCAATAAACTGCCTGAAACAAAGCAAGACCATATAGGACTATTTGGCTTTTCTACAGGAGCATACTTTTCATTTGCTGCCGCTTATCAAAATCCAAAAATTAAATGTTTTATTGGAAGAGCCTTGATGACAAGTTTTGATGAATTTTTACCATTATTATATAGTTTATATCCTGAAAAAGACGGACGTCTCATAGTTCCTAACAACTACCCTAGAAAACTTTGTCCAATAAATATTGCGGATAACTTTAAAAAACCAACAATGTTGATTGTTGGGACAGAAGATAAAAAAACTCCAATTGAAATGAGTAAAAGAATTCTAGATCAATTACAAGCCGATAAAGAGCTGTGGATAGTTGATGGTGCAGGTCACGGAGGTGCGGAAGCCCCAGAAGTAAAGGAATTTAGTTTGTTTTACCATAAAACCTTATCATTTTTCGATGCTTATTTAAAATAATTATTCGCTAAAAAAGCAAATTCGACAATGAAAAATCAACAATATGATATGTAATATTATAGCTTACAGCTTTTGATATTTCAATGGCTAAACTACTGAATTTAAATTTTCAAAATTCAATTTTTTAAATAACAACAATCAGCTGTAAGGAAAAAAAATTGCCAAATAAAATATTTCCCCTATATTTGCGACAGAATTCAAATATCCCTCTCATGTTTTGGCATATTTGATTTATAAAGAAGAGCGAAGAGACTAGGCTCAATGAAACTCTGGCAACCTGCCTTTTGGAAAGGTGCCAATACCTAGATTCAGCAAAAAGAGCTGGATGCTTATAAATGAAAAACGCTGTATGAAAACAAAACAAAAACAAAATCATCTTTCATTCTTGTCTATGCGCATGCAATAGCGTAAAGCCGATTTATATTGTAAATTAGTGCTTTACGCGAAATCAGATTTGTGTCTTTGCGTCTTTGCGTCTTTGCGCGAAATAAAAATTTAGTGAAGAAGTGATAAGCTGACAAAGAGACAGAGAGAAAACTAACAACAAAAACAAACCATGAACAATATAAAAGACGAAATAAAAAAACGAGTTCTGGTACTCGACGGAGCCATGGGAACAATGATCCAAAATCATAATTTGACTGAAGAAGATTTTCGTGGAAATCGTTTTGCTGATTGGCCTGTAAATGTAAAAGGAAATAATGATTTACTTTGCTTAACTCAGCCGAATATTATTCAAAGCATTCATGAAGAATATTTGGAGGCAGGTGCCGATATTATCGAAACCAACACTTTTAACGCAAATCATATTTCATTGGCCGATTATCAAATGCAAGATTTGACTTATGAAATAAATCTTGCAGCAGCAAAAATAGCGCGAAAAGCGGCAGATAAATACACCTCAAAAACTCCCGATAAACCACGATTTGTTGCAGGCGTTTTAGGCCCGACCAATAAAACCGCATCGCTTTCGCCTGATGTGAACGATCCTGGTTTTCGTGCAGTAAGTTTTGATGATTTAAAAAATATCTATTTTCAACAAGCAAAAGCACTTCTCGAAGGTAAGGTAGATATCCTTATGGTCGAAACAATTTTTGACACACTTAATGCAAAAGCTGCTTTATTTGCTCTGGAAGATTTATTCGAACAAGAAAAAAGGAAATTACCTGTTATGGTTTCCGGCACAATTACCGATGCCAGTGGACGTACACTTTCAGGTCAAACGCTGGAAGCCTTTTTAAACTCTGTTTCACATATCGATCTATTGAGCATTGGATTAAACTGTGCTTTAGGTGCCGAACAGCTTCGCCCTTATGTAAAAGAGCTTTCCGAGAAATCTCCTTTTTATGTAAGTGTTCATCCTAATGCAGGGTTACCAAATCAGTTTGGAGAGTATGACGAAAGTCCGAAGCAAATGGGCAAGCATATTCATGATTTTTTAGATCATAATTTTGCCAATATTGTTGGCGGTTGTTGTGGTACAACTCCAGAACATATTCGCGAAATGGCACAATTTGCAAAAAAAGCTAGAGTTAGAACGCTTCCAAAACTTCAAGCTGAAACTCGTTTAAGTGGACTTGAACCTCTAAAAATCAGCAAAGCCGTTAACTTTGTAAATATTGGAGAACGTACCAATGTAAGTGGCTCTCGAAAATTTGCTAGACTAATCCGCGAGAAAAATTATGAAGAAGCTTTAAGTGTTGCCCGACATCAAGTTGAAGGCGGAGCTCAAATCCTGGATGTCTGCATGGATGATGCCATGCTTGAAGCAGAAAATGAAATGACTGTATTCCTGAATCAATTAGCCTCAGAGCCAGATATTGCACGTATTCCAATAATGATCGACAGTTCAAAATGGAGCGTTATTGAGGCAGGTTTAAAATGTGTTCAAGGAAAAGCCATTGTAAACTCCATCAGTTTAAAAGAAGGAGAAACTGTTTTTTTAGACCATGCAAAAAAAATAAAACGATATGGTGCTGCTGCTATCGTAATGGCTTTTGATGAAAAAGGACAAGCGGCTGATTATGAAGCGAAAATTGCTATTTGCGAACGAGCTTATCGTTTATTAGTTGACAAAGCTAATTTTGCACCTGAAGATATCATCTTCGATCCAAATATCTTAACTATTGGTACAGGAATCATTGAGCATAATAATTATGCCATCGATTTTATTAAAAGCACACAATGGATAAAAGAAAATCTACCATATGCCAAAGTTAGCGGTGGTGTTAGCAATCTTAGTTTTGCTTTTCAGGGAAATAATATTGTGCGCGAAGCTATGCATTCGGTTTTTCTGTATCATGCTATAAAAGCTGGATTAGATATGGCAATTGTTAATCCTGCAATGTTGCAGATTTATGATGAAATTCCAAAAGAGCTTTTAATATTGGTAGAAGATTTGATTTTAAATCGCCGGAAAGATGCTACAGAAAGTATTTTAATTTATGCTCAAAATAATTTAGGCGATGGAAAGATAAAATCAATAGAGCAGATTTTGGAATGGCGCAACGAAAGCGTGGAAAAACGATTGGCTCATGCGCTGGTAAAAGGTGTTACTGATTTTATTGATGAAGATTTAAAAGAAGCTCAGAAAAATTTCAAATTCGCTTTGCATATTATCGAAGGCCCATTGATGGATGGGATGAACATAGTTGGCGATTTGTTTGGAGCTGGCAAAATGTTTCTGCCTCAGGTAGTTAAAAGTGCTCGGGTAATGAAAAAAGCAGTTGCCTATCTCCTTCCATTTATTGAATCGGAAAATGCAGGCGAAAAAGTAAGTGCCGGAAAAGTGCTTATGGCTACAGTTAAAGGCGATGTTCATGATATTGGAAAAAATATTGTAGGCGTTATTTTAGCTTGTAATAATTTTGAAGTGATTGATTTAGGAGTAATGGTTCCCGCTGAAAAAATCATCCAAACGGCCATCAAAGAAAAGGTTGATATCATTGGTTTAAGTGGTTTGATTACACCTTCGCTCGAAGAAATGGTATATGTGGCCTCAGAAATGCAACGACTAAAACTTAATATTCCTATTCTTATCGGTGGCGCGACTACTTCAGAAATTCACACAGCAGTAAAAATTGCTCCGGCTTATCAAAATGCCGTAGTTCATGTTAAAGATGCTTCAAGAAGTGTGCAAGTAACAAGTCGTTTGATTTCGCCTGCAAATCGAGATAAATATCAGAAAGAAATAAAACTTCAATACGAAAAACTACGACAAAAACATGCTCTAGGCAAGAAAAGCAAAACGCTGCTTTCTTTAGCTGATGCACAGAAAAACGGATTTCAGATTCAGACAAGCTCCACTAAAATTGTTCGACCAAAACAAATAGGAATTCAAGTAAAAAACTATTCCGTTTCTGAAATCAGACCATGGATTGATTGGGCATTTTTCTTTCATGCCTGGAAAATCAGCGGAAAATATCCTGCAATTTTTAATGATCCAATAAAAGGAACTGAAGCACGTAAGCTTTGGGAAGAAGGTCAAATCATCCTCGACCAAATGGAAAAAGATATTCGTATAAAACCGAAAGCTGTTTTTGGTATTTTCCCGGCTAATAAAAATCATGAGACCGTATCGGTTTTTGAAGATGAAAAACGCAAAAAACTACTGACTCAATTTCAATTTCTACGCAATCAGGAGAAAAAAGAAAAAGACGTCTTAAACTTGTCTTTGGCAGATTTTATTTTACCTGAAAACGAAAAAGAAACTGATTATATCGGTGCTTTTGTTGTAAGTACAGGAACAGGATCTGATGGTCTTAGTCAGGAATATTTGGATCAGAACGACGATTATAACAGTATAATGGTCAAGGTATTAGCCGATAGATTGGCCGAAGCTTTGGCGGAACTGCTACATTATCAGGTTCGTACCAATTTTTGGGGCTATGCGCCTAATGAAAAAATAGATATTCCACTTATCTTAAGAGAAAAATATCAGGGAATTCGTCCTGCACCAGGTTACCCTGCCTGTCCTGAGCATTCAGAGAAAAAGGTCATCTTCGATTTGCTTGATGTAGAGAAAAATACAGAAATTCAGCTAACTGAAAATTATGCTATGTATCCTCCTGCAAGTGTTTCAGGATATTATTTTGCTCATCCCAATAGTCAATATTTTAACATTGGAAGAATTGCAGAGGATCAAGTGCTAGAATATGCCAAACGCAAAAACATATCGCCCACAAAGGCAAAAAGCTTACTAAGTCATAACCGTTAAAACCAGAAAAATGAAAGTTACTGAACATATACAAAAATCCGAAAAAACTCTTTTTTCGTTTGAGCTTTTGCCTCCACTAAAAGGCGAACAATTCAGCCATATTGAAGACAAAATAAATCCTTTATTGGAGTTTAATCCTTCATATATCAACATCACTTATCATCAGGAAGAAATTGAATATGAACACTTACCGGGCGGACTTCTAAAAAAACGCACTGTTAGAAAACGTCCCGGAACTGTTGGAATTTCATCAGCTATTCAATATAAAACAGGCATTAATGTAGTTCCACATTTAATTTGTGGAGGATTTACACGTGAGGTTACGGAAAACGCATTAATTGATTTGCATTTTTTAGGCATCAATAACCTTTTACTTTTGCGCGGAGATTCGCCGGCAGGCCAAAAATATTTTATTCCCGATCCTGAAGGAAATGCTTATGCGGTTGATTTGGTTAAACAGGTAAGTAATTTAAATAAAGGCATTTACCTTGAGGAAGGTTTGGAAAATGCCCACCCAACTAATTTTTGCATTGGTGTTGCAGGCTATCCTGAAAAACATCCTGAGGCGCCTAATTTACAGAGCGATTTGATTAATCTAAAAGCAAAAGTTGATGCCGGTGCCGAATACATTGTTACTCAAATGTTTTTCGATAATCAGAAATATTTCGATTTTGTAAAAAATTGTAGAGATGCAGGTATTGATGTTCCAATTATTCCCGGACTAAAACCTTTATCGGCAAAAAATCAATTAATTGCTTTACCTCAAACATTTCATGTAGATATTCCACAAGGCTTGGCATCGGAAGTGCAAAAATGTAAATCAAAAAAATCTATTTACGAATTAGGAATAGCATGGAGCATTGCCCAAAGTAAAGAACTTATTGCAGCCGGCGTTCCTGTATTGCATTATTATACTATGGGTAAGTCAGATAATATCAGGGAGATAGCCAAAGCAGTGTTTTAAAAATATCAATTCCTGTTTTTTGAAGTTTTTCCGGCATTTGTTTTTCTAGTATAATCAAAAAAGGCATCAAGCAAATGCATTGAAATTGTAATGTGTTTAAAAAGTATTCCTAAGATAGATATTTATTCTGTTTATGATTGGTTTATTTTTTGAGTTAGCTTATACCATCTTCCCATAAATGAGGAGATTAGAAAATGAACGTTCGTTATCGTACATATAAATGCGAATAAAAATTTGGTAATCAGTTGATTTGGTGTCCAAAAAACTTTCGTTAGTGCAAAAAAATCAGTTAATTTGCATATAAAATTTATTAACATGGTCGATTTAAGACTATTTTCAAGCTTAATCACAAACTCAATCAATAATTTTAAAACAAATTGTACATGAAAAAACTACTCATTTTTATTTTTGTGCTTTCCATTGGTTTTCAATCTAGTGTAAAAGCCGATGAGGGTATGTGGGTTCCCATGTTCCTCAAACAATTAAACATCAAAGACATGCAGAAAAAAGGCTTCAAGCTATCTGCAGAAGATATTTACAGCATTAACCAAGCCAGCTTAAAAGATGCTATTATCATTTTTGGAGGCGGTTGTACTGGTGAAATCGTTTCGCCCGAAGGTCTTATTTTTACCAATCACCACTGTGGTTATGGTTCTATTCAAAAAGTAAGTACTATCGAGCATGATTATTTAACTGATGGTTTTTGGTCGAAAAACAAAAGCGAAGAAATTCCAATCGAAGGATTGACAGTTAAGTTTATGAGGAGCATGAGCAATGTTACTGCTAAAATGCTTGCGGTTATTAGCGATACTATGACCGAAGGAGAACGCTCAGCAGCTTTAGCTAAAACCGAAAAAGAACTAATCAAAGAAGTAACCGAAGGCAATGAACTCCAAGCTATTATTCGCCCATTCTTTGCAGGAAACGAATATTATTTGGTTGTTTATGAAGTATTTACCGACATCCGTTTAGTTGGTACTCCTCCTGAAGCAGTTGGAAAATTTGGTGCTGATACCGATAACTGGATGTGGCCTCGTCATACCGGCGATTTCTCAATTTTCCGTGTTTATACTTCGCCTGAAGGAACTCCTGCCAAATATGCCAAAGAAAATGTTCCAATGAAATCTAAATGGCATTTGCCTATCTCGATTAAAGATACCAAGCCCGGTGACTTTGCATTTATCATGGGAAACCCCGGTAGCACACAACGTTATTTAACTTCTTATGGTATTGATTTGGCGATTAACGAAAGTAATCCTACTATTGTAAAAATTCGTACCGTAAAATTGGATGTTATGCGCGAATTTATGAGTGTGGATCCTACAGTTCGTCTGCAATACTCATCTAAATTTGCCGGTGTTGCAAATTATTGGAAATATTTCCAGGGACAAACTAAAGCGCTTAAAGCAAATAAGGTTGCTGATATTAAACGTTCGATTGAAGCTGATTTTCAGGCTTGGGCTGATGCTGATGAAAATCGTAAAGCTAAATATGGAAATATAATGGCTGAATATAAAGAAGCTTATGAAGCCATGAAGGAGTTCAATATAAGCAATATGTATTTCCGCGAAGCATTTTATCGCGGTTCTGAATTATTGCCTTTTGCTGCTCGTTTTTCTCAACTAGGAACACTTTTAGCTGCCGATTCTGTTGATCAAACTAAAGTTGATGCTGCCATTTCTCGTTTAAGAGAAGGTGTTGCAGATCATTTTCAAAATTATTATATGCCATTGGATCAGAAAATGTTTGCTGAAACAACGCGATTATATTATTGGGGCGTTCCTGCCGACCAACTTCCTGCCGATTTATCAAAACTTGCTCAAAAATATGTAGGCGATTTTAATGCCTTTGCAAAAGATGTTTATGCTAAATCGAATTTTACTTCAGTGGAAAAAGTAAATGCTTTGCTTGACAATCCTACTGCTGACTTAATCAATAGCGATCCGGCTATTACATTATGGAACAGTATCTATGATAGTTACAGAAAGATGCAACCAAAAATGGGACCTGTTAATGAAAAGTTAGCAAAAGCTGAACGATTGTATGTTGCAGGTTTGCGCGAGAAAGATCCAAATAAAATTTATTATCCCGATGCCAACTTTACTATGCGTTTAACTTATGGCGAAATTGGTGGATACCGCGCTGCCGATGCAGTTGATTATAAATTCTACACAACAACCGATGGTGTTTTAGAGAAAGAAGATGCTACAAATCCTGAATTTGTTGTTCCTACAAAATTAAAAGAGCTAATTCTGAAAAAAGATTTTGGCCCTTATACAAATAAAAAGGGCGAATTGCCTGTTGGTTTCCTAAGTAATAACGATATTACCGGTGGTAATTCCGGCAGTCCAATTATGAATGCAAACGGTCATTTAATCGGCCTTGCATTTGATGGTAACTGGGAAGCCATGAGTGGCGATATTTCTTTCGATAATAAGTTACAAAAAACAATAAATGTTGACATTCGTTATGTCTTGTTTATCATTGATAAATTGGGTGGCGCTAAGAATATTATTGATGAATTAACGATTGTAAAATAATATAACCAATTCTAAATCATAAAAGTGAGTCTGAATTTTCAGGCTCGCTTTTTTTATAGGTGGTTTGATTAAAGAACATTCAAATTCTTTTGCATTCTAGTTTAATGGCTTCGTGCCTTTGTGACTCAATGGTTATTATTTTACCACTAAGACACCGATTCACAGAGAAATTAAGCGAAAATAAATAAAAATGTCACAAACAAGACTCGTTTTTAAAATCCTTATTTTTGCTCATATAAAATGAGACCACATGACTGAAAAAGAAATCCTAAAACAAACTGCTGATTTTGTTCGTCAAAAACTGGAAGGTGAGGGAACAGGTCATGATTGGTGGCATATTTACCGAGTATGGCAAAATGCCAAAGCAATTACCAAAGTTGAAGGAGGAAATGATATTATAATAGAATTAGCCGCATTGCTTCACGATATTGCTGATCATAAATTTCATAATGGTGACGAAAGTGTAGGGCCAAGAGTTGCTACAAAATTTTTAAAGTCTTTGAAAATATCAACGGAAATAATTAATCAGGTAGTTTTGATTATGGAAGAAATTTCGTTTAGCAAAGGCATGACACCAAGTAGTTTAGAAGGTAAAATTGTACAAGATGCTGATCGGTTAGATGCAATTGGAGCAATCGGAATAGCACGCGCCTTTGCTTATGGTGGATATAAGCAACGCGAAATTTATAATCCGGATATTCAAGCTGTTGAATATGATTCCAAAGAAGATTACAAGAAAAACACTAATCCAACTTTGAATCATTTCTACGAAAAACTTTTATTGCTTAAAGATTTAATGAATACAGCTAAAGGGAAAGCTTTGGCACGAGAGCGTCATACTTTTATGCAAAACTATCTTGAACAGTTTTATTTTGAATGGGATGGAAAACGCTAATCGATTCTAGAGAATAATAAAAAACTATCTTTGTTTAAAATCAATTTTATGCAGTTCGGAAATCGTGCGTTCAAGCATTTTAGCCTCGCTTTTTTAGCTTTGCTATTACTAAGTAGTCCTTTGCTTTTTTTTGACAAAGCGTTTCTAAATCTTTGGCTAAATATGTTCCATAATCCTTTTCTGGATATGTTTTTTAAATATGTAACGCATTTAGGAGATGGTTGGTTTTTAATTCCGGTTCTTCTTTTTACATTAAGTCGAAACTATTTTTTAAGCTTTATATTTGCTTTGACGCTAATTATTGAATCATTGCTTGTTCAGTTAGTTTTAAAACATGGATTTTTTGCTGATATTGTTCGACCAATTAAATATATCTATCAAAGCGAACTCCTGCATCAAGTTGATGGCGTAAATATTTATACGTTGCATTCCTTTCCTTCAGGACATACACAAACAGCTTTTTTAATATTTACTTTTTTGGCTCTTTTTTGCAAACGAACTTCAATGGCTTATTTATTACTGTTTTTGGCTGCAATGGTTGGCTTATCAAGAGTGTATCTTTTACAGCATTTTTTTATAGATGTGTGGTTTGGAGCAATTATAGGTTATATATTTCCTTTAATTATCATTTTGTTGTTTGATAAATACAGCAAATTATCCACTAACCAAAAATGGAAAAAGGGATTATTGAGTATAAAAAGAAAATAATTTGTAAATATTTAGTCGTTCCTTACTAATTAAAAATTGATTGCTGTAAAGGTATGAGAACTTGATTTTGGATGAACCGAAAAAGAATATTTTTTAATTCCTCTTTCAACTTCTTCATCATTTTCTTCAAATTCCATCCAGTTGCTGCTAGAAAAGCATTGATTTGAGGCGAACTAGTACCGTGCAGAAAGTTCTGCCCCATTCTATAATACTGTTTTAAATGACCTATAACTGGCTCTATTGCTGCTCTTCGCCTAAATTTCTTCCTTTTCATTTGCCTAGCATAGGCACTGTCTCTTTTAGATGGTTTAGCCGGCGTGCTGATTTTTACGCCATTTATTTCTTTGTTCCCTCG
The DNA here is from genome assembly GCA_964616585.1 of uncultured Draconibacterium sp. Taxonomy (GTDB): domain Bacteria; phylum Bacteroidota; class Bacteroidia; order Bacteroidales; family UBA12170; genus UBA12170. The sequence continues at coordinate 11,026 of CAZTST010000021.1, read as the reverse complement.
TCCGCCTCGATCATAAACTAATTCGTTTGGCTGATAACCTAAGTTTTCTTTCACTTGATTTAATAGAGGCTCTATTGTTGTACAATCGTGTAGATTCACTAGGAAGTCTCTTATCCCTAATATCACCAACTCCTTGGGGTTAAGAATCAAACCTATTTTGTTGCCAAACTCATATTGCTTATGTGCTTTGGCTATGCAGCTTGTAAACGGCTTTTGAAGACTGTAAATCTTATCTTTATCGTTCTTTTTTTGGTTTAATACTATGTAAAACAACTCCAGTTCATGTAAGTGTTTTTCCAATGCTTCTTTGGAAAGCGTTCTCTCCAACTCCCTTATTAGCTTTCCAGCAATAGTTTTTAACTTTTGCTGTGCCTTGCGTGCCTTCTTTCTTCGCTTTGGGTGTGGGCATTGTAAGTGTCTCTTGCCAATTGTTTAATCAGGAATTTTTCTTAATGATTAAAATGTCAAAGGAATCTGTTTAATATCTTTACCTTTGATAATATTTTTACAAAAAAAATATTTATGAGCAATTCTATTGAAAAGTCATATAACGAGCTAGTTGTACTGAAATACCAGCTTTATAATAGCCTTTTTTTAACACTTCCTCTCGATGCTGTTGAGCAAACAGGCTTGCTTTTGCCGTTATTGCAAGAGGCTTGTGAAAAAGGATTTCAAAAAGGAAATACTCCTACTACTATAATTAATGATTTTTTTGTTGAGCATAAACCTGAGTTTAGTGAAGAAGAACGCATAAGTTTTCTTTTTAAAAGCATTCAATATATTGAACGACAGATTGTTTTGATTGATGCATTGGAGGAAGCGGCATATAACAAAATTCATCGCATCGGAGATTCTGATTCGTGGGGAAAAATTAGCGAAAAAGTAAAAAGCAGGGATTTGCAGACCCAAATGAACACATTGCTCGAAACATTTGGAATAAGGCTTGTATTAACCGCACATCCAACTCAGTTTTATCCGGGTTCGGTATTGGCAATTTCTAACGATTTAACTGAAGCAATAAATAGAGGTGAAGTTTCGATGGCTCGCGACTTATTGCAGCAATTAGGCAGAACACCATTTTATCGTAAAGAAAAACCATCTGTATATAGCGAAGCATTATCATTGACTTGGTATCTAGGCAATATTTTTTATCCTGCTGCGGGCGAACTTTTAGACAGAATAAATCAAAAATTTCCTATAGATAAAGTAAAAGATAATCAGTTAATTAGTTTGGGTTTTTGGCCCGGCGGCGATCGTGATGGAAATCCATTTGTTAGTGTTGAAACTACTCGGAAAGTAGCAAAACGATTACGGTTTACTATTATAACAAATTATTATCAGGAGATAAAAACATTGAAACGCCGATTGAGTTTTGCGGGAGTTTATAAAATTCTTAATCAGATTGACGAATTGTTTCATAGCGAATTAACTCATCCTGATGGCGATAAAAATATCGATCTCGAATTTTTAATAGCAAAACTGGATGAAATAGAGAAAATATTGATAGAGAAACACCAAAGTCTGTTTTTGGATAAATTAATATCGTTTAAAAGAAAAGTGAAACTTTTTGGTTTTTTCTTTGCAAGCATTGATATACGCCAAGATAGCCGTGTTATAGGAAAAACTTTCGATGCTGTGTTAGAAGCTAATCCCGAACTCTTTCCACTTAATTTTTCCAAATTAGCCGAGGGCGAAAAATTAGATTTTTTGCTTAAAATAAATACTCGTATCAATACTTCCGGATTTTCAGATCCGTTAATAAAAGACACACTTGAATCCTTTGGAGTAATTGAAGAAATACAGCAAATGAATGGCGAAAAAGGAGCTAATCGATATATTATCAGCAATTGCAGAGATTCCTTGGATATGGCAAAAATAATAGCTTTGGCCAGAATGTGCAGTTGGGGAAATAAAGAATTAAGTCTTGATGTAATACCTCTCTTTGAAACTGTAGAAGATTTGAAGAATGCAGGAGATTCTATGTCAGCAATTTACAATAATACTACATATAAAAAACATTTGATTGGTCGAAAAAAACGACAGACAGTTATGCTTGGATTTTCTGATGGAACAAAAGATGGCGGCTACTTAATGGCAAATTGGGCAATCTATAGAGCAAAAGAAGATATTACCAAAGTATCAAGAAAAAACAATGTAGTAGTTTTATTTTTTGATGGACGTGGCGGGCCACCTGCTCGAGGAGGTGGAAATTCACATTTATTTTATTCGGCCTTAGGCAAAACTATCGAAAGTCATCAAATTCAAATTACAGTTCAAGGTCAAACTATTAGCTCTCATTATGGTCATAAAGATGCAGCAGTTCATAATCTGGGTCATCTTTTAACGGCCGGAATCGAAAATAATTTATTCAATAGAGCCTCATCAAATCTGAATAACGAACAACGTTTGCTTATTGCACAACTTTCTAAAAGCAGCTATTCTAAATATGAAGCATTGAAAAACCATCCTTTGTTTATGCCTTTTTTAGAGGAAAGAAGTACGCTTAAATATTATGGAATGGCAAATATTGGTAGCAGACCGGCAAAAAGAGGTTCGGACAATAAACTGAAATTTGAAGATTTAAGAGCGATCCCTTTTGTTGGTGCGTGGAGTCAATTAAAGCAAAATGTGCCGGGTTTTTATGGTGTAGGTACTGCACTTAAAGAGCAAGAAGATAAAGGTAATTTGCAGGCTTGCATCGACTTATATCGCTCATCTACGTTTTTTAAAGCACTGATAGGTAATAGTATGCAGAGCATGAGTAAAACTAATTTTGCTATAACGCAGTATATGGAAAATGACGCCAAATTTGGCGAATTCTGGAAAATAGTTTATGCCGAATTTTTATTAAGTAAAGAAATGGTTTTGAAAGTTTCAGGTTATAAAGAATTGCTAGAAGATAATCCACGAAGCAGAATGAGTATAAATTTGCGTGAGAAGGTTGTTTTGCCACTTTTAGCTATTCAACAATATGCTTTAATTGAGATTCAGAAAGCTCAAGAGTCGGGCAATAACGAATATCTAACCAATTATGAAAGTATGGTAATGCGTTCGTTGTTTGGAAATATCAATGCAAGTCGAAATTCGGTTTAAAAGACGGATATTCAAAAGTATAGATGTTTATAAGCTAAAAAGTTCTATACCTAATATTATTCAAATATGAATATTACCGCCCTTTTCTTAACCAACGTATAATAGATTTGTTACTGCCTTTTTTGAGCGTTTCATTATTCTCATTGATATGCCGAACATCTTCAATTGAATAAAAAGCATTTGGATTAAAGCGATTTATTAATTCGATAATTTTTTGACTTTCAGTACGTTTCACAACCGAAAAAATTACATGAACCAATCCGCTATTGCCTTTTGCTTCAATAGAAGTTACACCATAACCATTTTCGCTTAAGCTTTTTATCAAAGAAGTTGCTTCTTTTTGAGTGATAATCCTGAACATTTGAACACCAAAAGCAAGTCTTTCTTCGATAATTAAACCTATATAATTCCCGGCAGCAAAACCTGCCGCATAAGCAATATAACAGGCTACATTATCAAGATTTTGCATGATTCGGGTAATTGCAATTAACCAAATTAGCACTTCAAAAAAACCAAGAATTGGTGCATAGTATTTGTCTCCTTTCGAAATAAAAACAATACGAAGCGTATCGAGTGTAACATCAACTATGCGAGAGAAAAAAATCAGAAGAGGTAAAATCACATAAGTGAACCAAAAAGATATATCAACAGCAGATTCCATGGTATTTATTTAAAATTAATAACGAAGCTTTTACAAAACGCTTTATCTGCAAAGATACGAGGCAATTGTTTTGCGATCTGAAAAAATGCAGACGTAAAGATTTAAATTTAGAATTAAGTAATTATTGCATCGTAAAACCCGTTAAAAAAGGCTTTTGCATTTTTACCTAAAACTTGAGTTTTATAACCACCTTCCTGAATAAAAAGTGTAGGAAGTTTTAGGAAACCTATCATTTTTCCGTTGTTAAGAAAGTCTGCGATTCGCAACGGCCATGTTCCTGTTGGATCTCCTTTTGAAGTGTCTAATCCAAGAGCAACTACTAAATAATCTGGTTTGAATTTTTTTATGACTGTAATCGCCTGAATTAACGTTAGTTGATATTTTTCAGGAGTAATGGTTTCAGGCAAAGCAAAGTTCAAATTATAGCCTAAACCGGCTCCTTCACCTTTTTCGCTATTGAATCCTGAAAAATAAGGATAAGCAAAACTTGGATGACCATGCAGTGATACAGTAAAAACATCGGCACGATGATAAAATATTTGCTGCTGACCATTACCATGATGATAATCAATATCAAGAATAACAACTTTTCCATATTTTGAAAGATAGTTGGCCGCAATGGCGTTGTTATTAAAATAACAAAATCCACCAAAAACGTTTTTTTCGGCATGATGACCCGGCGGACGCGTGAGCACGTAAGCAGCTCTTGTGCCTTGCAAAACAGCATCGGCCGCAGTAAGCGTACAGTTAACTCCTGAACGTGCTGCCAAATATGCATTTTTATTGAGTGGTGTAAAGGTGTCGATGCAATAATAACCTGCTCTAACACTCAGTTCTTTAGGTGGTCTGGCATTATTTCGAATTGGAAAAACATAGGGATAAACTGATTTTCCGTCTGCAATTTTTTCGACAACAGTTTTGAAATAGCTTACATATTTAGGATCGTGAACTGCCGTGATAAAATGATCGGGATAATTTTCGGCCTCATGTAATTTAAAGATTCCTGTTGGGAGAATTTCCTTTAAAATACTTTCTATACGAACAGGCGCTTCTACATAACCTCTTTCTTTTATATGATGAATATCATGCTTATTGTTGACAACTAGAAAAAGTGCGGGTTTTTCAGCTGTAGGTATATTTAAAGTATCCGTCTTTTTTTTAATGTATTTGAAAGGACGTAATAAAACAGGGTTATCTACAATACTTTCTCCCACTTCTTTAATATAGCTTTCGGGGCAATAATCGCCATATTTCCGACGAAGAATGGCTTCCATCACTTGTTTTACATAGTCGCTTGAGAGCACTTCATTATAGCCCAAACCATCAAAAACTAAATAAGGAGGATCATTGTCGCCTGAAACGACAGGCATTTCGTATTTAGTATTGATAATTGGACGAGCACCATATTTTTCGTAAAAAGCTAAACGTTGTTTGTTTTGAACTAATATTTCAGGATTTTTACTTAATAATGGGTCATCCGGTAAACATTCCAGAAAAATGCCTTTTGCATTTACAGATTGAGCTTCTTCCCTAACTCTTTGATATAGTGCACCTCCAACGCCAGAAGATGTCTTTCCGGGTGTAACTGCAATATAATCTAAATAATAGAAATGTAAATCGGGCATGTGCAATAAAAGAGCAAATCCTTTTATATTTTCGGTATAGCTGTCAGCTACAAAAAGCATTGCATGAAAATGATATTTCAAAGGATCGATCAATTGATCGGTAATCAAATCGATTTTGCTTTTTTCTATATCAGCAAATTGCTTATCGATAAGATTTTTTACCTGTTCAATTGCCCCAATATTAACCTTTAAATAGGGATTTGAAATTTTACGAATTCTGAACATGTATTGAGGTTTTATTAATAATCATAGTATGAAAACTGAAAAGTTTTAACACCAAGGTACGCTAAGGTACGCACAAAGGTACACGAAGCAGATTTATTTCCTAAAGATTTTTTGTGCCATAAATGTATTATTGCAATTAGCTTAAAAACAGCTTTGTGAATTACTTTGTGTGGCTTTTTACTGCTTTGAGTTTCTGTGTATAATAGCTGTTTTAGATCGTTTCACAAAGAAAATACTGCTTTTCCCAGAGTCATAAAATAGAGAATCTTGTTCCTAGACACTGAATAGTCACTAAATTTTTATCTTTGACAAAAAAAGCAATGGCCTTAAACTATATCTGGATTTTCTTTTTCCTTTCAGCTTTTATCATCGCACTTATTCGATTAATTTTTTTTGGTGATACAGAAATTTTCCCTGCCATTATGAACAGTACTTTTGATAATGCTAAAACCGGCTTTGAACTTTCCTTAGGATTAACAGGCGTGATGACTCTTTGGTTAGGATTAATGAAAGTAGGTGAAAAAGGAGGTGTAGTTCAACTTTTATCAAGAGCTGTTGGTCCGTTTTTTGAAAAATTATTTCCCGAAATACCTAAAAATCATCCTGTTAACGGAAGTATTATGATGAACCTTGCGGCTAATATGCTCGGCCTTGATAATGCAGCTACGCCAATGGGTTTAAAAGCCATGGAGCAACTTCAGGAATTAAATGTAAAAAAAGATACCGCCTCAAATGCAATGATTATGTTTTTGGTTTTAAATACTTCAGGACTTACACTAATACCAATCAGCATAATGGTGTATCGCGCACAATTGGGCGCAGCCAATCCAAGCGATATATTTTTGCCTATTTTACTTTCTACTTTTTTCTCAACATTAGCCGGAATTATTGCCGTTTCGATCTATCAAAAAATAAATCTTTTCAATAAAACAATACTGGCTTATTTAGGTGGTTTTTCTGCCTTTGTTGCCGGAATTATCTATTTATTTGTTACGCTTCCACAAACGCAAGCATCTGTTTATTCAACTGTAATTGCTAACGTTATATTGTTTAGTATCATCACTTTGTTTCTTTTAATGGCTATAAAGAAAAAGGTAAATGTTTACGATACTTTTATAGAAGGGGCGAAAGAAGGTTTTCAGATAGCTGTAAAAATTATTCCTTTTTTAGTGGCGATTTTGGTGGCGATAGGCGTTTTCCGCGCTTCGGGAGCTTTGGATTATATAGTGAATGGGCTTGGGGCATTCTTTGCCTTTTTAGGTGTAAATACCGATTTTGTTGCAGCTCTTCCAACAGCCTTTATGAAACCACTTAGTGGTGGAGGTGCTCGCGGTGTAATGATTGAAACTATGACCAATTATGGCGTTGATTCTTTTGCCGGACGATTAGCCGCTACTTTTCAAGGCGCCACCGATACAACTTTCTATATTCTAGCCGTTTACTTTGGTTCAGTTTCGATTAAAAATACTCGTTATGCTGTAACGGCAGGTTTAATAGCCGATTTTGCCGGAATAGTGGCCGCTATTTTTATTGCTTATTTATTTTTTGGATAAAAATGGAAACCCTGAAAGACTTGATTCTTGCCGAACACAGCAAAGCGCATGCATTTGTAATTGCTGATATTGTACGACAAAAACCTGAATTGCTAAATAATTTAATCGCTTATACTTTTGCTAACCAAGAACCACTATCAAGAATGGCATCCTGGCCATTGCGAATCCTGCATTTACAAAATCCTGAATTATTTCAAAATCGTATTGAAGAGCTTATTAATCAATTGGAGAATATTCAAAGTTCAGCAGTTTTACGCAATATTTTGGCTCTATTAGTTACTGCTGAAATCCCAGAGAATAAAAAATCCTATTTGCTTGATTTTTCTTCTCAAGCCATTTTAAATTCTGAATCAACTGTTGCTGTCATTGCACATTCTGCCGATTTATTCACAAAAATTGCCGATGGTGAGATAATACTTATTGAAGAACTTATGCTTATGCTTGAACTCGTAGAACCACGCTCTAGTGGCGGTATCATTGCAAAAATGAGTCAAGTGAAGACAATATTACGAAAGCTAAAAAAAACCACAATCTAATAACTCTGGCATATATTTGATAAAACCACATCTAAAATCCACACTTTATAAAAAAATCTGTTTGTTTAATGAAAAAAAAATTAACTTTGTTTATTAAATAACAATAAATGAAGGAAATGAATACATTACCTGATAAAACAGTCGAGCGTCTAAGTCAGTACAGACGAAACCTGCTGATTTGCGATTCTAAAGGAAAGCAGCATATTTTTTCACACGAAATTGCAAACATTCATCATATTACACCGGTTCAAGTCAGGCGCGATATTATGCTTATTGGATATTCCGGCACTTTACGCAAAGGTTATAATGTAAAAGAATTGGTTGCATTAATTGGTGAGATTCTGGATAAACCTGAAGGTCAAAATGTTGCTATTATTGGTGCCGGAAATCTTGGTCGTGCTTTAATGAAATATTTTAAAGATAGACGCGATAAGCTTATAATTATGGCAGCTTTCGATTCAAATCTAGAAAAAATAGGAACTTCTTTTGCCGGTGTTGAGGTATATTCAATAGACAGGCTAAAAGAAATTATTAAAGAAAAGAAAATTAGTATTGGCATTATTTCTGTCCCCGTTGATGAAGCAGCCAATATTACCAAATTATTAGTTGAAGCAGAAATTAAAGGAATCTTAAATTTTTCTCCTCGTCCGGTAAATGTTCCTGAAAATATTTATCTGGAAGAGTATGACATGATTACTTCTTTGGAAAAAGTAGCTTATTTTGCAAAAAATAAGAAATAAAATCAAAAAGGCTCGTGAACATATATTTTGGCTTCGATGAAGTAAAAAAAATCAGAAATGCAGTTATAACCACAGGCTCATTTGATGGAGTTCATTTGGGTCATAAACTCATTTTGAAACGTTTAAGTGATACAGCACGCAAAATAAACGGCGAAACGGTTCTAATTACCTTTTATCCTCATCCGCGCCAGGTGCTTTACCCGGACACATTAGGTAAAGATTTAATGATGATTAATTCTCGTCAGGAGAAAATTGATTTGCTTCGAGAGGCCGGACTCGAAAATATAATCTTTGTAAAATTTACAAAAGAATTTGCTGATACCTCAGCTCGCGATTTTATAAAAACCTATTTGGTAGATCGGCTGCAAGTTAAGAGAATTGTTACCGGAATTAATCATCATTTTGGTAAAAACAGAGAAGGTGATATTGAAGAATTGAAACTTTTTGGCGAGAAACATAATTTTGAATTGGAGCTTATTCCTTCGCAAGATATTCAAAATGTTGATATTAGCTCAACCTTGATTCGTGAGGCTATTATGCAGGGACAGATGCAAAAAGCTCGAACTTATTTAGGACATTCTTTTTTTATCAAAGCACAAATACAATCTAAAGGACAAGCACATTTTCTTCAAATGGGTTATAAAACTAAAAATGTTATTGTTGAAGAAAAATATAAACTTATTCCGCCTTGTGGCTCTTATCTTGTTATGGTCGAACATCTTCAGAAAACGCACAAAGGTCTTTGTCTTATTTCAAGCTGCACTGAATCAGCAAAAAACATAATCGATCTATATATTCCGGCTTTAACAGAACAACAAAGCGAATCGGAATCAGAAACTGTTAGGATACATTTTATTCGCCATAACAAAATAGAAAATGACCCGGCTTTCCTGAAATCAGCTATGATAAAGGATTTAATTCACTTTAATCAGCTCGAATTTTAATCGTCAACCATGAATAATCAACTTCGTATCACATTTTTAGGAACCGGTACTTCCATTGGTGTTCCTATTATCAGTTGCGATTGTGAAGTTTGTTCTTCAGTTAATACAAAAGACAAACGCCTACGTACTTCTGCATTACTTAGCTATCGCGATAAAAATGTTGTTATTGATTGTGGTCCTGATTTTAGAATGCAAATGCTCAATGCGGGAGTTAAAGATTTGCACGCTATCTTGCTCACTCACGAACATCGCGACCATATAGCAGGACTTGATGATGTTCGCGCTTTTAATTATATATTGCGAAAACCTATACAACTTTACTTATGTGAAAGAGTTTTGCAAAATGTAAAAATAGAATTTCCATATATCTTTAACCCGGGCAATTATCAAGGAGCTCCTAAATTGGAATTGCACAATTTATTAAATGAAGAGTTTGAAGTTGCAGGAATGTCGATAGTTCCTCTTCCTGTAATGCATAGCGATATGCCTGTTTTTGGATTTCGTATTGGCGATTTCAGTTATATAACAGATGCCAATTTCATTCCAAATGAAACAATAGAAAAGATAAAAGGTAGTAAAGTGCTGGTTTTAAATGCTCTACGCAAACGAAAACATCCATCGCATTTTTGTTTATCCGAAGCCCTTGAAATCATTGAAAAAGTAAACCCCGAAAAAGCTTATCTTACTCATTTAGGTCATTATATTGGCTTGCACGATTCTGTAAATAAACAACTTCCGAAAAATGTTGAACTAGCTTATGATGGTTTACAAATTGAGTTAAATTACCAAAGCAACCAAACAACATAGGCTAAATACAAAATTAAAAATGCAGAGGCTTCCAATCTATCAATTTGCCTTCCCTTACGTGTGAAAACAAATACAAACAACAAAATACTGGCAAATAAGGCAAATAAAACATCGGTATTTAAAATCATATTATATGTAATGGGCTGAATGACAACACTTAGACCCAGTACAAAAAATACGTTGAAAATATTAGACCCAACAACATTGCCAACAGCCATATCGGAGTTTCCTTTGTAAGCTGCTACTGCCGAAGTGGCTAATTCAGGTAACGAAGTTCCTAATGCAACTACCAATATTCCTATTACAGCTTCGCTCAAACCAAAATTTATAGCTATGATAGTAGCATTATCCACAATTAAAACGCCACCAAAATATAAACCTATTATTCCTACAAATAAGAATAATACTGATTTCCAAATAGTCTGCTCCTTCACATGATGGCCATCATCGTTCTTACTGTGTTTACTTACTATAAAGGTATAATACATGAAAATTAGAAAGAATGTTAGAAGCATATAACCATCGGAACGACTTAAAACAGCTTGATTTAAACCGTCAAATAATACATCATTAGCCAAAACAAAAATTACTAACATCGCCAATATGGCAAATGGTATTTCAAATTTTACAGTATTGCTTTGAACCTTAATAGGTTTGATTAACGCTGAAATGCCAATCACCAATAAAATATTAATTGTATTACTTCCAACAATATTGCCAATAGCCAAATCGCCATGACCTTTGATTCCGGCCAATATGTTTACGATTAGCTCTGGAAATGATGTTCCAAAAGACACTACCGTCAATCCGATTATTAAATTTGGAATGTTGAATTTTTTAGC
>CAZTST010000020.1:0-22201 GCA_964616585.1 uncultured Draconibacterium sp. | reverse complement strand
TCTTTGGAAGTTGATTTAGGAGGCAAGCATTATTGATTTTTCCTGTAGCCAGAAGCTGATCTTTATAATTCATAAAATACAGATTTGCCGAGGCTGAGAATCGAGTATTTATGTGATGGTATCCTAATTCAAAATCGTATAATCGTTCAGGTTTTGGTTGATAATCAGAGTCTGCATCGCGATAATTGCCTCTACTTGGCTCTCGATTAGCTATAGCAAAAGAGATGTATGCTTGATTTTTATTGTTGATTTGATAAAATAATCCTGTTTTAGGATTAAAAAAATTGAAACTGTTTTTTTGTGAGATATCGCGCAAATCGTCATGTGTACCTTCAATAGTATAACTAATAAAACGATACTGTAAATCGATATAAACCAGAAGCTTATCGCTTAAATTATAATTTGTTTTTGCAAAAATATTTCCATCGGTTTTCAGTCCGTTATTAAAATACCATAGATTTCTAATTGCATTTTCACCGGCATATTTCGCCCAAATTACTTCTCCAAAATGGTCTCCATCGTATTGAGTCAATGCACCTCCAAAAGTGCTTTCTATTTTATCAGTTTGATAACTAATCGATGCTGTTAAACCATAAAAATCATTATCGAGCCATTTGCGTTGAATCAAATCAGTACGATTGATAGTTTCGCCGCCAATTACAATTTCTTCAAATAAATAATCCTCGAATTTTCTATCAGTTTTAAACTGCTCATAATAACCTTTTCCACGAGTGTAAAAAAGCGCTGTACTTAACTGCAAACTTGAGTTGAAAAAATGAGAATAATGCAATTGATAATAATCCTGCTGATAGTTATCTATTTCATTATCATATGTATAAAAATTATAAGTGCGCGAATCGGAATTGAGAAGATGCTCTGTTATTTCGGTATTCCACCAATTATCCGCAGCTAAATCCATCATCCCTGACACATCATTTTCCAATCGAACTTTAGGAATTCCATTCCAAGCCTGATAAGTTTGTTCGCTTCCGCTTAAAAGTGTAAATTTCAAAATATCGTTTTTGCCGTAATATCCACCTGAAAAATAAAGAGACTTTAATTCAGATTCAGCTCTATCGATATATCCATCGGAACTTATTTTTGAAAGGCGGCCATCAAACGCCATTTTATTTTTAAGCAAACCTGTACCAAAACTTACAGAATTTCGGAATGTATTATACGAACCAACAGAAGATTGCATACTGGCATAAGGATCTTGATTGAGGTGTTTAGTTTGAAGATTTACGCTAGCACCAAAAGCGGAAGCTCCATTTGTTGAAGTGCCAACTCCTCGCTGAATATGAATATTATCCAATGATGAAGCTAAATCGGGCAAATCAACAAAATAAACACTATGCGATTCCGCATCATTCATAGGTATTCCATTGATAGTTACGTTAATACGTGAAATATCTGAGCCGCGGATACTGAAGTTTGTGTAGCCAATTCCTGTACCGGCATCAGAAGTTACAACCAACGAAGGAGTTGTATTGAGGATAAATGGAAGGTCTTTGCCGTGATTCTTCGCCTGAATTTCAGTTTTATTCAATTCGGAAAAGCTTGACGGCGAATTCTCAGAAACACGAATTGCAGAGACAATAATTTCTTCGCTTAAAACTACTCCTGGTTTTAGTTGAATATCAAGCTGCATATTTTCATTGATACTCAATTGCTGTTCATATGGAGCATAACCTAAATAGTTAACTACTAAAGAATAGCTGCCGCGAGGAATATTCTTAAAAGTATAGTTTCCGCTTGAACTGCTAATGACAAAATCTGGAGTTCCTATTAATTGTAAAGAAGCACCTTCAAGGTTTTCAGCTGTATTTTTATCGCTTACTCTTCCCTGGATTTGAAATTGAGCAAAAAGGAGTATCGGAAGACTCATTATGCTCAGTAAAATAATTTTTTTAAACATCTTTTGACTTTTTTAAAATTAAAAATCAATAGAGTGAAAACGAAAAGCTTGTAATCTTTTTTCCCTGCGTCGGCATTACCCGTGTCAGGTTCAAAGAGTATGTTCTCAGCCCGTAATATTAAGGCACCCCTACTGTGAAATATTATTGCAAAGATACAAATAAATTTTCCGATAGATGTTAAACCTCTACAAGGTAATTAACTTATTCATCGATTTTTTTCTACAATACTATATGCTCCCGAATATTCGGGACAAGTTCTACGAGCAATGATAAGATTTATAAAATGCATAAAAATACATCGTAGATGTTTTAGTATTGTAGAAATGTGCAGAATTCGTTATACTATTCTCCGTAGGAGATAAACAAAATAAGTATTATGAAAAAACTTCAGTTTTAAATCCTAATTCATGCACTTTTTCAGCTATACTGTTAAGCACCTGAATATCAATTTTATGAATGCTATTTTCCGGAGTTTCTCTTTCAATCGGATAAAGAATAACGCTTTGTGGTTTTATTTCCTGTATTAATTTCAGCCAGGCATTTATATCTTTTTCGTTTGTATTGTCAATTCCTTTATGCTGATTATATCCTTGAACAAAAAGTGTTTGAATAATAAGTTTGCCATCAAACTTTTTTAAATAATCAACCACTTGACGTAATGTTAAATTTCCATTTGGTTGATTTATCGCCTTGAAACTTGCTTCAGTACCTGCATCCAGCTTTAAAATATTTTTATCTGCTTTTAATAAAGCACTGATAATCTTGCTATTGTGTATTAATGAAGCATTCGATAAAACAGTGATTATAGCATTAGGAAAATATTGATTACGCAAACTAATTGTATCGTTTATTATTTCTGCAAAATCAGGATGAAGTGTTGGTTCACCATTTCCGGCAAAAGTAATGGAATCGATAGGAAGTTCTTTTTCTTTTCGTTGAGTCAAAACTTTTTCTAATCGCTCCCGAATTTCATTCCTTGTTGGCAATACTACTTTTTTGTGGGCTTTTTCTGTCCAGCCACATTCGCAATAAATGCAATCAAAAGTGCAAAATTTATAATCTATTGGTAATAAGTTCACACCGAGCGAAACACCAAGTCGTCTGCTTTTTACAGGCCCAAAAATAATATCATCGAATAAAAATCCGCCCATTAAATTTTTTTTGCAAATTAAAGGAAAATGAAGGAGAAATATATTTAAAACATAATGATATCGGCTTTATTTTTAATTTTGAATCGAAATGAATGTAATAGAAGAAATACAACAACTTTTAAACGAGGAATTAAAAAGCTTTCAAAAGGTTTTTAAATCGGCTATGAATACAAAAGTTCCTTTACTTGATATTATTTTACGATATATCCATCGGCAGAAAGGAAAACAAATGCGCCCTATGTTTGTGTTTTTGAGCGCTCATATAGTTGGGCAAGCAAAAGAAGCTACTGCAAGAGCTGCTAGTCTGATAGAGCTACTTCACACTGCAACTTTGGTGCACGATGATGTTGTTGATGAAGCAGAAAAACGTAGAAGTTTGTTTTCGATAAATGCTCTTTGGAAAAATAAAATTGCTGTTTTAGCGGGCGATTTTCTTTTATCTAAAGGTTTATCATTAGCCTTAGCATCAAAAGATTACGAAGTATTGGAAATAGTTTCAGAAGCAACGCGTGAAATGGCAGAAGGCGAATTATTGCAGATAGAAAAAGCAAGAAGACTTGACATTAAAGAAGATGTTTATTTCGAAATAATTCGCAAGAAAACAGCCACACTAATTTCTTCTTGTTGTGCTGCTGGTGCTGCATCTACCGGTGCTGATTTAGATATTGTAGAAAAGATGAAAACCTTTGGCGAATATGTCGGCATTGCCTTTCAAATTAAAGACGACATTTTCGATTTTCAGAAAACCAATACTATTGGAAAGCCTCAAGGCATAGATATAAAAGAGCAAAAAATGACTTTGCCACTTATTTATATGCTTAATAATTTATCATTTGTGGAACGTCAAAAAGCAATTCGAGTTGTTAAAAAACATCATAATAAACCTGAGAGAGTTTCTAAATTGGTGGATCAGGTAAATAGAAGTGGTGGTATAGCTTATGCAGAAACACAGATGTATTCTTACCGCGATAAAGCATTAGCAATTCTTGATGAATTTCCAAAAAGTAAATACCAACTAGCAATGATTAATCTAGTAAATTATGTTTGTGAACGTAAAAATTAGAAATCGGATTAAACTTTCGCCTAATCCGATTTCTATATTGTTTTTAATCATTAAGTCATCGTATGACTAATTAAATTCTTTTTATGTTTTGAATACTCTTTTTTGAGTCATACGATGACTAACAGGCAATTAGTATTCTTATTGAAGAGCTAAAGCATTATAAAAACGCATTTTACTTTTCAATATGAACATCCACTTGTGGGAAAGGAATTGTAATTCCTGCCTCATCCAATGCTAATTTAATTTTCTCATTTATACCAAAAAATACTGTCCAATAATCATCAACATTAGCCCAAGGCCGAACAGCAAAATTAACTGAGCTATCAGCCAATTCTTTAACACCAACAAATGGAGCCGGTTCCTTCAAAACTAATGGATCATTTTCCATTACTGACATTAAAATTTCCTTAGCTTTTTTAATATCAGAATCGTATGATATTCCTGCAACCAAATCGACTCGGAGAATTCCTTCACTAGTGTAATTAGTGATACTATTACCGGCCACTGCTCCATTTGGAAGAATAATTGTTTTATTATCAGGACTTAATAAAATAGTATTGAAAATATGAATAGCCTGAACTTTACCTAAAAGACCTTCTGCTTCTATAAGGTCACCAACTTTAAATGGCCGGAAAATCAAAAGCATAACACCACCGGCAAGATTAGATAAGCTGCCCTGTAAAGCTAAACCTATTGCAAGTGTTGCAGCAGAGAAAATAGCGATAAAAGAAGTGGTTTCAATACCAATCATTGAAGCCACGCTTAAAAACAATAATATTTTTAATACCCAGCTTACCAGGCTTTTAATAAATGGGCCTAGAGTAGATTCGCTGTTTAAGCTTTTATCAATCAGTTTAACCATGTATTTAATAACCCACAAACCGATAATAAGAGTTATAATTGCCAATAATAATTTTGGTCCGAATTCTAAAACCATCGATAAACCCTGGTCGTAAATTTTTTGAAAGTTGATTCCTGTTACTTCTTCCATATTTTTTGTATTAAGATTTATTATTCGCTTTATTACAGATATATTTATATCATAATTTGTTTAACTCATTATCAATTAATTAATCCTTAAGTCCGTCCATTTAAGTTCAGGTATATCAATTCCTGATTCTTCAAGGGCAATCTTCATTTTCTCATTTATACTAAAATAAACAGGCCAATAATCGGTACTATTTGCCCAAGGACGAACCGCAAAATTTACAGATCCTTCTTCCAATCCGCTAACACCTACAAAAGGAGCAGGATCTTTCAATACTTTCGTGTCGTTTTCTAAAACGCCAATCAAAATTTCTTTTACTTTTTTTAAATCATAACTGATTGATATTAAAACTGATAAATCGATTCTTAATTTGCCTTCTGTTGTATAATTAATTATAGTGCTATTTGCCATTACTCCATTGGGAATAATTATGGTTTTTCTATTATTGGTAAATATGATAGTATTGAATAGCTCTATTGTTTCTACTTTTCCAAAATAACCTTGTACTTTTATCAGGTCGCCTAACTTATATGGCTTAAAAATTATAAGTATAATTCCGCCGGCAAGATTAGATATTGTTCCTTTTAATGCAAAGCCAACGGCAAGGGCAGCTAAAGTAATAATAGCAAGAAATGAGGTGGTTTTAATGCCAATCATAGATGCCACACTCATAAATAATAATATTTTTAATGATATTTCAACAAATCCTCTGAAGAAATTGCTAAGAGTTTGGTCTTCTACCGCTAAATGCATTCCTTTCTCAGCAAGTTTTGCCAGTTTTTTGATTATCCATAAACCAATAATTAATGTTATTATGGCCAGAATAACTTTTGGCCCATATTCTAACATCATAGACCAAATTTTATCGCTTATTTTTTGAAAATCAATTTTGCTTAATTCTTCCATATTATTAACATAAGATTAATAATTCAAGGCAATAAAAGTAAAAATAATTTGTGATTTAATTATCAATTACTTATATTTGATTTTATTTTCATGTAAACATCAAATTTATAAATAATGAGAAATGTAACTTTTTGGGTATTTCTGCTAATTCTATGGATAGCAGGAGCCAGTTATTGTTATGTATGCGAAATCAGAAATGATTGCGGATGCAATGAACCAGAATACGCTATTCCGGGATTAAATATTGAGGATGGCGATTTTAATGTTTTAGATGATAACAATTTGTATTACGGCTATGGTGATGCAAGTTTAGTTGTTCCAAATTGCATTATACGAGATTTAAAAAAGGTGGTTAATCACCTCGAAACGGACAAAAGTCGTCAATTAGTTTTAAGAGGAATGTACGACAGCGATGAAAACGGCAATGCCACTCTAGGTTTGGCACGGGCTGATTCGCTAAGAAAATTTCTCGTTGGTTTAGGAGCAGATGCTAATCAAATTTCTATTTCGTTTAAACGAAACAATGAATTGACATTTGACCCTGAAAATACACGTTCATACGGGGCAATAGATTTCATTTTTAGCGGACGGCTCGATTGCATTGCCGATTTACCTGAAGACGAACTAAATCTTTTAATTAAGAGACTTAAAACTCCACAAAAAGTATATTACGAATCGGGAAGTAGCATGATGGACTATACTCCCGAATTGCATAAATTTTTCTCAGACCTTGCTTATTATGTATGCAAATATCCTGATAGTAAAATATCAATTATTGGACATACAGATAGCGATGGAGATGCTGAGATGAATATGCAACTAAGTATCGACAGAGCAAATAATTTGAAAACATATTTGTTAAGTAAAAACATTAACGAAGATGCTTTTGAAGTTAACGGAAAAGGTCTTGAAGAACCGGTTGCCGATAATGAAACAGAAGAAGGTAAAGCTTTGAATAGAAGAGTTGAAATAAAATTAATTTAAGTATAACCGCTTTAAAAAATAAAAAAAATGGCTGAAAGATTTGCATCAGATTTAATGTTTATCCTTATTGCTCTGATTGTAGCAGCAATATTAGGATTTATTATTGGTTGGCTCCTTAGATGTGCCAAATTCAATTTACTCAAAGAAGAAATAGCAATGCTCAAAAGAAAATTGGGCGATTGCGAAGGAAAATTAGTGTCATCTGTAAAAAGTGCTGTCGTATCTAATTATGATGCTAACGCTTTAAAAGCAGTATTTGGGAAAAATTTCAAGGAAAATGATCTTAAAATTGTTGAAGGCATTGGTCCTGTAATTGAAGGTCTTCTGAATAAAGCAGGCATTAAAACATGGCTGCAATTATATGAAACCTCACCTGCAAGAATCAAAGAAATACTTTTTGCTGAAGACGAAGAGAAATTCAGAATTCATGATCCAGGAACATGGCCAGAACAATCGGGAATGGCTTACAGAGGAGAATGGAAAACATTATTTGATTATCAAGAATTTCTAGATGGAGGTAAAATTCCTGTAAGTTAAAAATTTTTATAATGAAAAAAAGGAGATTCAATTTCGGATCTCCCTTTTTCTTTATTTGCTTCAAAAAGCAATTAATTCTTTATTTGTCTAAATTATTTTTTGTAAGTTTGAACCTAGAATATTTACAAACTGTGAAAATGAACTTTAATATCTACCACAATCATTAAGCAATTAATTGAATCACAACATTTAATAAATTTACAAATTAATTAAAAGGAGAAATTTTATGGAAAATTATGTAGCTGACGTTAGTAAATACACTGAAGATGTAAATGAGGCAGCAGTCAATGGTATCGTAAAATATTTAGGCATTGCGCTTAAAAGCAGAGACGCATCATTGGTAGCTTGTACTGACCCTGTTGAAAGAGATAGAATCAGAGAAGGATTCTTAAAGAAGAAACTTGCCCTCGAAGATAGCGATGCTGATTTGGACGCTGCCATACAGGAAATCTGTGATGAGATGAAAGCTGATAGAACCAAATCCAGAGTAACCTTCTATTATTTGCTTGCAGAGGAATACGGAAAGTTATCTTTATTTGTTAAATAGAAAAAATTAGAATTCTTATCGAATGATGTCATTTCAAATGTAAATGTATCGGATGATATAAAGTGCAAGCTTTTTGAGTATAATTATTCATTTTGCTTGCGCTTTTTCTTTTTTCAAAAAATCAAAATAAAAGCAGTGAAAACTTAATCCAATTAAATTTTAGATAGTTTCTAGAACTTAAATTTATTTTTAAACATTCCGCCTAATTTATTGGAAATGCTGCTTTTAACTAAATCTCCCAACATTCCTTTTACACCGGCATCACTATCGGTTGGAGCATCATCTCTTTTATTGATAAATTCAAAGACCATTGGAATTAAGGTTGTGCTTATTGTATTGGCCATAGACTTACTCAAACCCAGTTTTGAAATAAGGCTTGTACCATAATTTGCAATTATAGATTGAACCAGTGAACTTGAAGCTCCTCCTGAAAATGCTTTTGTTATATCGCCAATATTTCCTGAACCTAACGACTTTGTTAGTCCTCCCATTACGCTATCTTTCGCCAGATCAATTGCTTTTTCCTGCTTATCAGAAGATAAACCAAAATTTTTAAGCAAATCGGCGCCTTCGCTTTTTAGTGCGCTACTAATTAAATCTTTAATCATAATTGTTGATTTTTAAAACTGTGTATCACAAAATTAGTTTAATTTGTAGCAATAAAAAAAACATTAGATATTGAATTAATAAATTTGCTAAAAAGTTATACTTATGAATAATGAATCTACGCTGCTTATTGGAGGTGTAATGGTTAATTTCACACCTGTTGATGGAGAAAAAGTAACGCTTTCTCCTCAATCTTTAAACCGCCATGGATTGATAGCCGGAGCTACAGGAACAGGTAAAACAAAGTCTTTGCAAGTGCTTATCGAAGAGCTTTCAGGTATTGGCGTTCCTTCGATAGTGATGGATATCAAAGGAGATATAAGTGGATTAGGTGCTGAAGGAACAAGCAATAAAATTATTGAAAAACGTGCTCAGCATATACAAATGAATTGGGAAGGAAAGCAATTTCCAATTGAATTTATGAGTATTTCTGATGAACCCGGTATTCCATTAAGAAGCACAGTATCTGAATTTGGGCCAATAATTTTGAGTAAAATATTATCTCTAAACGATACTCAAGCCTCTCTTTTGTCGATGCTATTTATGTACTGCGACACTAAAAAACTTCCTTTACTCGATTTGGATGATTTGAAAACTGTTCTTAGATACGCTGCAGCTGAAGGAAAGGATGAAATACAAAAAATGTATGGCTTGGTTCCTATTACTTCAGCACATACAATAATGAGAAATATAACTCAGCTTGAACAGCAAGGAGCTAATTTGATCTTTGGAGAGCCCTCTTTTGATGTGGCCGATTTGTGTCAACGCAATGAAGATGGACTGGGAATGATCAATATTATTCGATTAACCGATGTGCAATCAAAACCTGCACTTTTCTCGGCTTTTATGTTGGCATTGCTAGCAGAAGTTTTTGAGGTTTTTCCGGAAAAAGGAGATGTTGAAAAACCCGAATTAATGATTTTTATTGATGAAGCTCACCTTATTTTTAAAAATGCATCAAAAGAACTTCTAGATCAATTAGATACAATTATCAAACTAATTCGCTCAAAAGGAATTGGTGTAGTATTTATAACACAGACACCTGATGATATTCCAGAAAATATTCTTAGTCAACTTGGATTTAAAATTCAACATGCTCTTCGGGCTTTTACAGCTAAAGACAGAAAAGCTATTAAACTTATGGCGCAGAATTTTCCGGAAAGCGAGATTTACGATATTGAAAATATGCTCACAGAATTAGGTATAGGTGAGGCTCTTATATCTTCATTAGATAGAAAAGGACGGCCAACGCCAATTGTGCATTCTTTAATGCGACCGCCTTATTCAAGAATGGATATTCTAAATCCTGCTGAAATTAATTCTATTCTCAGAAAGTCGAATTTAAGAGATAAATACGATAAAACTATTGACCGCGAAAGCGCTCATGAAATTCTACAAGAACGCATCCAAGAAATGCTTAAGGATGAGGAAGAACAAAAAACCGAAAAAGAAACGCTCAAGACTTCTAACAGCTCAAGAAAAGCAGGAAAAAGTACTTTTGAAAAAATAATGACAAGCCCGGTTACAAAATCAATTGCTGTTGAGTTAACAAGAGGTATTTTAGGCGTTTTTGGAATATCGACTGCAACCAGGAGAAGAACTTCAACAAGAGCTAAAACGAAAAGGCGTTAATTATTGACACAAGAACTAAGAAACTGTCTAAATTTTATTTGAACTTGTTATTAATTGGGTTATAGCTTAATAACTTCTATTAAATAAATATTTTATTTCGCAATATGCACATCCATTTGAGGATAAGGAAAGTTCAAACCTTCTTTCTCAAATGTTTTATAAACTTTATCATTTAAGTCGAAATAAACTCCCCAATAATCACCGGAATTTACCCATGCTCTAACAACGAAATTTACAGAGCTGTCAGCAAGTTCTTTTAGAGCAACAAAAGGCTCAGGATCTTTTAAAACACGAATATCTTCAGAAACCAATTCCATTAAAACACGCTTTGCAGTGTCAGCATTATCGCCATAGGCTATACCAAATGTCCAATCAACCCTACGAGTTTCCTGAGCTGTATAATTAACAATTGAACCTGTGGCTACTCCGCCATTTGGCAAAATAATTAGTTTATTGTCGAATGTAGTTAAAATAGTATTGAAAATCAGAATTTCTTTTACACTTCCGGTAAATCCCTGAGCTTCTATAACATCGCCAATTTTAAAAGGCTTTAATATTAATATTATAACTCCCCCGGCAAAATTTTGGAGTGTACCACTTAATGCCATGCCAATTGCTAAGCCTGCTGCACCTAAAAGAGCGATGAAGGATGTCATTTCGATGCCAAGCATTCCTAATGCAGAAATGACAACCATAATTTTTAACCCTATGCTAATAAGCGATGAAAGGAATGGAACAAGTGATATGTCCAAAGCTCCTTTAATCATCAACTTTTTAACTGATTTAGTTATCAGGTTTGTTATCCATAAGCCAATAATTAGAACAACTACAGCATAAATTAATCCAGTGCCATATTTAACAATTAGGGGAGAATAATCAGTCCATAAATTTTCCATAATGAATTTTTATTTGTTTGCGCAAATATACACGGATTTTAAAAATGAAATTACCGATAATAGTTGAAAATTCAACAGCTTTCTTAAATTTGTGAAAAATTATTAAAATGGAAAAAATAGAGCACAAAATCCTCGAATTAGCTGAAAAATATCGCAATTATACAGCGACTAATCTTTCTAAAATGGTGAAAATTAAGTCGCTTAGTCTAGGAGAAAAAGATGTGATATTGGAATTGAAAAGACAGATGGAAGAAGCTGGTTTTGATAAAGTTTGGATTGATGGCTTAGGTAATGTGATTGGGAAAATTGGTTCCGGAAAAAATATATTGGCAATTGATGGTCATATGGATACCGTTGATTTCGGAAATATGGATAATTGGGATTCTGATCCTTTGTCAGGAGAAGTGAAAGACGGATTTGTTCATGGTCGCGGAACTGTTGATCAAGAAGGCGGCCCTGCTGCTTTTGTTACTAGCGGTAGGATCTTAAAAGAATTAGGATTTGATAGAGATTGGACAATTTACTTTACAGGAACTGTAATGGAAGAAGATTGCGATGGCTTATGCTGGAAATATCTTTATGAAGAAGAAGGAATTCATCCTGATTTTGCTATCAGCACCGAACCGACCAATTTAAATATTTATCGTGGACATCGTGGCAGAATGGAAATAGCCGTAAGTTTTAAAGGCTTATCCTCACATGGTTCTGCTCCCGAAAGAGGAGTAAATGCCATTTATAATGCAGCAAGAGCAGCTCTTGAAATTGAAAAATTGAACGAAATTTTGGCTTACGATAAATTTTTAGGAAGAGGTAGTATTACAATTTCTGAGATAAAATCAGGAAGCCCATCACTTTGTGCCGTTTCTGATTTTGCTCGTATTCATCTCGATCGGAGATTAACTTGGGGCGAAACAAAAGAATCGGCAGTTGCTGAAATTGAGGCAATTGTGAAAGATTTAGATGCAACCGTAGAAGTTTTACAATATGAAGAAACCTCATACACAGGACTAAAATACGGTATGGAAAAATATTTTCCTACGTGGAAAATGGAAGAGAATTCTACAGTAGTTCAAACGGGTGTAAAAGCATTTGAAAATTTGTTTAACAAAAAACCTTTAGTTGATAAGTGGACTTTTTCTACAAACGGAGTTACCATCAACGGTTATTATAATGTTCCCATAATTGGTTTTGGTCCCGGAAATGAAGTAATGGCGCACGCTCCAAACGAAAAAGTACCTGTCGATGATTTAGTAAAAGCATCAGCATTCTATGCACTCTATGCATATCTAATTGAAAAATAAATGATTACTATTCTTATTTAGCCTTATGGAAAATTTAAAAAAATTAATAAACGATATCGTTTTACGAAAAACCGATCACCTTTTTAATACTGATTTTTTGCTGACCTGGGAAAAATCAATGGCCGATCTTGAACAAGTTCTGGATATAGCCAAAGCATTAAAAAGTCTTAGAAGTCACAATATTGATACCAGCGTTTTTAAATCTGGTTTAGCAATTTCTCAATTTAGAGATAATTCAACTCGGACACGTTTTTCGTTTACTTCAGCAGCCAATTTATTAGGTTTGGCAATGCAGGATTTAGATGAAGGGAAATCACAAATATCTCATGGTGAAACAGTTCGCGAAACAGTGAACATGATTTCTTTTTTATCTGATATTATTGGTATTCGCGATGATATGTATTTAGGTGCCGGAAATACCTATATGCGCGAAGTTGGAAATGCTCTTGATGATGGATTTGCTCAAGGTGTTTTGCCTCAGCGCCCAGGCATTATCAATTTGCAATGCGATATTGATCATCCTACACAATCTATGGCCGATTTGGCACATTTGAAACATTATTTTGGCTCACTTGAGAATTTAAAAGGAAAGAAATTGGCTATGACTTGGGCTTATTCTCCAAGTTATGGAAAACCTTTAAGTGTTCCTCAAGGAATTATTGGCTTGATGACAAGGTTCGGAATGGAAGTGGAATTGGCTCATCCTGAAGGCTATGGCCTAATTCCAGAAGTTATTGAAACTGCAGCAAAACAAGCTAAAGAAACAGGCGGAACTTTTAAAGTAGTAAACAGCATGGACGAAGCATTTAAAAATGCCGATATCGTTTATCCTAAAAGCTGGGCGCCTTTTGAGGTAATGGGTCAGCGTACCGAATTATTGCGTGCTAATGATCATTCAGGTTTAAAAGCCTTGGAACAAAAGGCTTTGCAGAACAATGCAAAATTCATGGATTGGGAAGCTGATGCCGAAAAAATGAAACTTACTAAAAATGGAGAAGCTTTGTATATGCATTGCCTTCCTGCTGATATTTCAGGCGTTTCCTGCAAAAAAGGAGAAGTTAGTGCCGATGTATTTGAAAAATACCGTATCGAAACATACAAAGAAGCTGGTTATAAACCTTATGTTATTGCTGCAATGATGTTGAGTAATCGCTATGAATATCCTGGAAAAGTATTGTCGGAATTGCTCCAAGCTAGCGTTAAACGTAAGATGTAAAATTTTATAGACTCCAATATCCCTACGAGGGTTCATAACCCTCGTAGGGATATTTAACCTAATCGATAAAAACAACTTCTGCATTATCTCGCATATTGTAATTAGAAGACATTACCTGTCCATAAGCACCCGTAGAACGAATTAAAATATAATCGCCTCGCTCACTTGTTGGTAGTGAAACTGATTTTGCAAAAATATCAGCCGATTCGCAAACAGGACCAACAACATCATATTTCTCTGTTTGTGAGCCGTTTGAACTCATATTTTCAATTTTATGAAAAGCCTGATAAAGTGCCGGACGAATTAAATCAGTCATAGCAGCATCTATAATCAGGAAATTTTTTGCGCTGGCTTTCTTAACGTAAATCACTTTACTTAGCAAATTTCCCATTTGTCCAACAAGCGATCGACCAAGCTCAAAATGAAGTTGCTGTTTTGGTCGAAGCTCCAGAAAATCGTGAAAAATCTTAAAATAATTTTTAAAATCAGGTATCGGCTCATCATCAGGTTGATGATAATTAATGCCTAAACCACCACCAACATTGATATGATCTACAATTATTTGTCTGGCATAAAACTTTTCCTGGAGTTGATTGATGCGATTACACAGACTTTTAAATGTATCTAAATCAGTAATTTGAGAGCCGATATGAAAATGTAAACCATTTAATTTAACATTTTTCATGCTTTCCATTCGGTCTAAAATAGAATCGAGATCCCACAAATTTATTCCGAATTTATTTTCTTCTAAGCCTGTAGTAATATACTTATGTGTATTCGCATCAACATTTGGATTGATACGCAAAGCTATTGGAGCAATCTTTTGTTTTTTTTCGGCTAATTCGTTTATCACTTCAATTTCGGGCATCGACTCACAATTGAAACTAAAAATATCATTATCGAGAGCAAAATTGATTTCGTCATCGGTTTTCCCCACGCCAGCAAACGCAATTTCTTCTTTTTTAAATCCACGTTTTAAGGCTTCTTTGATTTCATTTCCGCTAACGCAATCAGCACCAAATCCATCTGTGGAAATAAGCTCTAATATTTTTGCATTATTATTAGCTTTAAGTGCATAATGAATATGATAACCATAGGCGCTAGCTTCGGTTTTGACAATATCAAGGGTTTTTTTTAACAGACCCAAATCATAAATATAGGCAGGTGTTTTTATACTGGTATAATCGTGTTGCATACTTATTGGTTTGTATAAAGTTTTTGATGCAAGGCATTTAGCGCATTAATTTTATGCTTCTGATCAATCAAAATCGAAATATTATGATTGCTCGCGCCATAAGAAATCATTTTAATTGGAATATCTATCAAGGCATCAAATATTTGAGATGCATATCCATTTTCGGAAGTCGGAATATGGCCAACAAGAGCCACAATTACCTGATTGGATTCAACTTCCGTTTGTCCAAACTTTTGTAAATCGTTTAAAATATTTGCTAAATTTTCAGTATAGTCAATACTCATCGAAACAGCAACTTCTGAAGTTGTAATCATATCGATAGGCGTTTTATAAATTTCAAAAACTTCAAATACTTTTCGCAAAAATCCATAGGCAAATAACATTCTATCAGATTTTATTCTGACAATAGTAATATTGTCTTTTGCAGCTATAGCCTTAATTCCTGTCTTATGGTTTGTGTTTTGGATTATAGTTCCAGGTCTTTCAGGACGTAAACTGTTTTTTAAACGAACCGGAATATTTGATTGTTTAGCTGGAAGTATGCTTGATGGATGCAATATTTTTGCTCCAAAATAAGCTAATTCAGCAGCTTCATCAAAAGAAAGTTCAGAAACAGGTGACGTGTTTTTAACAAAGCGAGGATCGTTATTGTGCAATCCATCAATATCTGTCCAAATTTGAATTTCATTTGCTTGCACCGCTTGACCAATTAAAGAAGCAGTATAATCACTTCCTCCACGCTTCAAATTGTCAATTTCTCCATAGGCATTCCTGCAAATAAATCCTTGAGTAATAAAAAGATTTGTATTCGGAAACTCTTTTAATATTCGCTTTAAGTTTTGTTGAATATAATACTCATCAGGATCCAGATGTTTATCTATTCGCATAAAATCTAGTGCCGGAAGCAAAGCTGAATGAATATTTTTCTCTTCCAATAAAAGTTGAAAGAGTGCGGTCGATAATAATTCACCCTGAGCCAGCAATGCTTTTTCCTGTAAAATTGTAAAAATACGTTCGGTAAATACTCTTAAATAAGTGATGTGAGCTTCAATTAATTTTTTACCTTCTTCTTTCTTAGCCTGAGTTTCAAAAAGCTCTTCGCTTAAAGCAAAATATTCCACCTCCAGCTCTTTGATTTTATTACAAGCTTCCGGTTTATCTTGTTGATAGAGTCTTTCGGCAATAGCAACTAGTTTGTTTGTAGTTCCGCTAACGGCAGATAACACAACAATAGTAGCTTCTTCAGATTGAATAAGCTCTATTAACTTTTTCATTCGCTGTGCATCGCCAACAGAGGTGCCGCCAAATTTTAGTACAATCATTCGTTTTCTTTTTAATAAAAAAAGCCCAATCGAAATCGAAAGAGCTTGGAATATTTTTGATACTTTATATCTTAATATAACTCAGCTCTGCCATTAGAAGAGGCTTTGCTATGTTTAGTATGTTTTTTCATTTTTTTCATTATCGGCTGCAAATATATTTATTTTATTTGAAACTTTTATTGTTGAAAAAGATATAAAGTTTAAAGTGAAAGTAGATAACGATACTTCTTATCGTTGTTTAAATCGTTAATAAACCAACTGTTCGTTTCTGTACTTTATTTAACAAAATCGGACATTTTTTTCTTTTGAAAAAGCGCTCGTATCGCATATAATGCTGACAGATAGGATTAATGAAAATGCGGCACGTTTTTAGTACAAGAAATTATGGTTTTACAAATTTATCATACATATATTATTACAGGTCTTTCTAGTGGAAGACCTTTTTTATTTTAGATTATTTCTTGTGATGTCCTTCGATGCTTTTTTCATCAGCCTGAAATTTATAACCTAATCGTTTAGCAGTTCTAAAAGAGAGGCTTTGTCTATATTTTTGAATATCAACTACGCTAACCATTTTCACAGCATCAAAAGGAGGAATTAGCAAATCAAAATTTAGAGTATATTCTATGGCCGAAGTAACTATTTCATGTACAGATTCTATATCAAGGAATGATTTTTCAAAATTATTGTAAATCATGCCAATTTCTTTCTTGCCTTCTATAATAAAATGTCTTTCATGATTTATAAATATTCTTCCAATAAGATATCCTAAATCGTTGTCACGATTATATTTAAATGAATCGGCTAAAAAATTATAAATATGAATTATTCCACAATATGTACGATTTTTATCCTGTTTAATATAATTTGAGCGCAAAAGATCGTGCTGCCTTGGGATTTCAAATACGTTGGTATGCATTAGAAAAATTAAGATATCTCCGGCAAATTTCAATTCGAACTCAAACTCACTCGTATTTGTAAACTCAAAAATAATTTTATTTGATTCAGGATTATTTGCGTATTCCTCTGTCAGCTTTAAAACTTCTTGTTTAAAAAGAAGAAAAGAATCTAAAGTGTTTGAATATACTTTTTGTTTAAGTATTCCTTTATTAATCAAATGTTTAAATAAGTTATCTGTTTGGATATTCATGATATTTTATTTGGCAATGAAAACAATAATTAGCATCTTTGTAAAGATAAACTTTTTTTATTCAACGAATTATACCTGGCACCAATAATTTCAAAAAGCTTAATTATGAACGTTACATCTGAAAACGAATATACAACCGAAGAACTCTTAAAGGAAAGACGCTATTTGGAATTACTGGCCGATAGCTTTCCCAGCATTCAGAAAGCCAGTATGGAAATAATTAATTTGGAAGCTATCATGCGTCTTCCAAAAAGCACTGAACACTTTTTAACTGATATTCATGGTGAATATGAAACCTTTACGCATGTATTAAGAAATGCTTCCGGTGTAGTTAGACGAAAAATTGAAGATGTATTTGGAATGGGCATGCGCAAAAGCGAAAAAGATGCACTTGCAACGCTTATTTATTACCCTGAAGAAAAAATGGAAATGATTCTTCATGAAGAAAAGCCCGAAGATATGGCCGAATGGTATATGATTACACTTCAACGTTTATCTATTATTGCCCGTGCAGCATCGTCTAAATATACACGCTCTAAAGTGCGTAAAACTATGCCTCCGGCTTATGCTTACATTATCGATGAATTATTAAACGAAAGCGGTCACGAAAAAAACGAATATTATAATGGCATTATCCGTACTATTATTGAAGTTGATAGAGCTAGTGAATTTGTAATAGAAATTTCCCATTTTATTCAGCGCTTAATGATTGATCGTTTGCATATTATTGGCGACATATATGATAGAGGACCATCTGCTGAAAAAGTTATGGATGTAATACAAAATCATCATGCTGTTGATATTCAGTGGGGAAATCACGATATAATATGGATGGGAGCCGCTGCAGGATGTAAAGCATTAATTGCCACAGTATTGAGAATTAGCGCTCGCTATGTAAATTTAGATACTGTAGAAGATGCATATGGAATAAATCTACTTCCTCTTGCCACTTTCGCCATGCAGTATTATGGGAATGATCCTGCCGATGTTTTCGAACCTAAAGCAACAGGAGATAAAAATGGGAAAAGTATAGAATTGATAAAACAAATGCATAAAGCTATTGCCATTATTCAATTTAAACTTGAAGCGCAGCTCATCAAAGAAAATCCTCAATTTAAGATGGATGATCGTTTGCTTTTGGATAAAATAAATTATGATGAAGGAACTATTCTAATTAATGGGGAAAAATATGAGCTTCTTGACAAATTTTTTCCAACCATCGATCCAAAACATCCTTATAAACTCAGTGCAGCCGAAGAAGAATTAATGAATCGTCTGCAATCTTCTTTTAGAAATAGCGATTTATTGCAAAGACATATCGAAGTGCTTTATGCTAAGGGAAGTATGTATCTTACTTATAATTCTAATTTAATGTATCATGGATGTATTCCTATGAATGATGATGGTTCGTTTTACGAAATGATGATTGAAAAGAAAAAATATAGTGGAAAAGCCTTACTCGATCAGCTTGATATTATTTCTAGAAGAGCATACTTTACTTCCAACAAATCTGATGCAAACCCTGCTGATAAAGCTTATTTATGGTATTTATGGACTGGGCCTTATTCTCCATTATTTGGTAAACATCAAATGACAACTTTTGAGCGCTATTTTATTGAAGATGAATCTACTCACGTTGAAATTCGAAATCCTTATTTTAAATTTCGTGATGAAGAAGAAACATGCAATAAGATATTTGAAGAATTTGGTATTAACCCTAAGATTTCACATATCATTAATGGTCATGTTCCTGTTAAAGCAAAAAAAGGCGAAAGCCCGATAAAAGGAAACGGAAAATTATTAGTTATCGATGGCGGAATGTCACTTCCCTATCAAAAGGTTACTGGTTTATCAGGTTATACATTAATTTATAACTCCTATGGGCTGATACTTGTTGAACATAAGCATTTTAAGTCGAAAGAAGAAGCCGTTAAAAACAATTTTGATATTGTTTCTGCAAGGAATATTGTGGAAACCAATGTCACCAGAAAACGTGTGGCTGATACCGACATCGGTACTGATATTAAAGAACAGGTGAGAGATTTAAAAATGCTGCTCGCCGCCTATCGAAAAGGCTTTGTTAAAGAACGAGTTTAATCCTTGATAAATAGCTGGTATTTAGATTCTTGATTTTGTTATGAAAAATAAAGTGTAAAAAATTTGTATAATGAACATATGTTCATTATTTTTGCAACCGAATCCTTAACATAAGGAATTAATTTATAACAATGCCCAGACCAAAACGCCATAGAAGATTGCAAAAGCCACCGGTAGGCTATGGGTTTCGCCCTTTACGTAAGAATTTAGATGAAGATCAAGGAATTCAACTTATGTTTGAAGAATATGAATCATTACGTTTAGCTGATTACGAAGGGCTAACTCAAGAAGAAGCATCGCTTGAAATGGATGTCTCACGCCCAACATTTACAAGAATTTATGAATCCGCTCGAATTAAAATGGCAAAGGCGTTAATCGAAAATAAAATCCTCAATGTTGCTGGTGGTCACGTGGAATTTGAGCACGAATGGTATAGGTGCATAAGTTGCGATACAACTTTTAGGGAAACAACAAATAACAGCGGAAAAAATTGCCCGGTTTGTCAATCTATGACTATTGAGCATATTAACGGCACTCTGCATCAAACCCAAAATATTCCCTTGGTGCAGCGAAATGCAATGGGAAAATTGGGTTTTTGTATTTGTCCGGCTTGTGGTCAAAAAGAAAAACATCAGGCAGGTGTGCCATGTAAATCTTTGGTCTGTGAAAATTGCCAGGTACATTATGTGCGCGAAGGTTCGGCGCATCATTCCAATATTAATCGAATTAAAAATCAACAAAAGGATAAAATTTAAAATTATGAAAATTGCAGTTACATCTTCAGAAAACAATAAAAATTCAAAAATGGATCCGCGTTTCGGACGAGGTGCTTTTTTTGCAATTTACAATACTGAAAACAAAGAATTTAGTTTTTACGAAAATGAAGCAAAAGAAGCCTCAGGTGGAGCAGGTCCAAAAGCTGCCGAACAAATAGTAAATTTAGGAGTAAAGAAATTATTGTCTTCCGATTTTGGGCCAAAAGCCAAGGCAGCACTCGAAAGTATGGGGGTTGAAATGCTTTTGTACTCAGATGAAGTCAAAACTGTTGAGCATATTTTATTGGAAAACTTATAAATCAAACACTGATTTAATCAATTCTAGAAATATGAAAAGAAAAATTGCAGTTCCCATCGAAAAAGGAATTATGACCGGACATTTTGGTCATGCTAAATTATTTGCCCTCATCGAAATGAATGGTGAAGAAATTGTGAAAGAAGAATTATTGATTCCTCCTCCGCATGAGCCAGGTGTTCTTCCAGCTTGGTTATCCGAATTAGGCGCCACTGATATTATATCAGGTGGAATGGGTCAACGAGCTATTCAATTATTTCTTAATAATAATATCAATGTATTTGTTGGTGTAGCACTAAAACCTGCTGCTGAATTAGCCGTTGATTTAGTGTCTAATCGCCTCGAAAAAGGAGCAAATTATTGCGATCATTAGATGTTGAATTATAAAATTGCCGTTGCAAGCGGTAAAGGTGGAACGGGTAAAACCACCGTTTCGCTCAACTTATTTTATTCTTTACAAAAAATTTTGAATCAAAAAATTCAATTAGTCGATTGCGATGTGGAAGAGCCTAATATTCAACTTTTTACTAAAGGGGAATTAATAAGGGTAAAAGATGTAAATATTAAAATTCCAGTTATTGATTCTGAAAAGTGCGTCTATTGCGGCGACTGCGCCTCGGCCTGTGCCTATAATGCCATTCTTTTCGTTAAGTCGATTTCTCACATAGCGGTATTGGAAGATTTATGTCACGGCTGTGGTGTCTGTACTTATGTTTGTAATCAGCCCGATGTGATTGTTGAAAAAGATAAAAAACTAGGAGAAGTTAATATTTATAGCTTAAGTAAAGGCAATGAATTGGTGGAGGGTAAAATAGAAATTGGTTCTGCCTTGGCAGTTCCGGTTATTGGCCAAACTTTAAAATCGACTGATCGAAATTCACTGCGGATTATTGATGCACCTCCGGGTACTTCTTGTCCTGTTATGGAAACCATCAAGGATGCGGATTATACAATCTTGGTTACAGAACCAACTCCTTTTGGTTTAAACGATTTAAAGTTGATGGTTGAAACTATGCGAAAAATGAATGGGAAATTTGGTGTTGTTATTAATCGCGCCGGATTAGGCGATAACGCCATTTACGATTATCTTCAACATGAAAAAATTAATCTATTGATAGAAATTCCTTTCGATAAGAACTTAGCCGGAATTTATTCCGAAGGGAAAATAATGGTTGATGAAGTTCCTGAGATAAATGAAAAATACATACAATTATTCGAAAAAGTAAAACAGAATATAGATGCAGCAAATAGCCATAGTTAGCGGAAAAGGAGGAACAGGCAAAACAAGCATTACATCCGCTTTTGCTTCCATTGCCCAAAATAAAATCCTGGTCGATTGTGATGTGGATGCAGCCGATTTGTTCTTAATCACGCAACCAACAGTAGTGCAAAGCCATGAATACGAAGGTGGCAAAATTGCGGTTTTAGATACCGAACTATGCACCAATTGTGGAATTTGCCAGGAATTATGCCGATTCGATGCAATCAGTCTGATTGATGGCCAAACCACGATTTCTGAGTTTTCTTGCGATGGATGCAAGCTCTGCGAAATAGCCTGTCCGCTTGATGCCATAAAAATGGTAGAAAATATGGAAAGCAGATGGTTCGAATCTGAAACAC
>CAZTST010000019.1:0-22692 GCA_964616585.1 uncultured Draconibacterium sp. | reverse complement strand
CTGATAAGGTATAGCGTGCAACTTCAGAATCGGAAGATGGAATATTTTGCGAAAGATTAATGTTTTTTCTCTTATATGCCGGAACATTTTCCATTTCATCATAGTTATGTTTGTTGATATAAGAGAGCTCGCGTAATTTTCTTAGACGTTCTTTATGTTTTTCCTCATGAGAAATTTTTCTAACAGCAGGAGAAGTATTTTGTGAAGTTTCATTTTCAAATGTAAATTCTATCTCAATTTTATTATCTTTTTGTGCTGTTTTCGATTTGTTTTCAATTTCGCGAATAATAAGTTCGTTGCTTGGTTCAAAATCAAATTCTTTAATATTAGAAGGAATACTTTCTTTTTGATCTCCTAAATTAAAGACTCTCTTTTCGCTTATTTGTGTTGAATCAGATTTTCTTTCTCGTTCAATTAATTCAATTTTATTATGTGTTTCTTTTCTTAATTCTGAAACAGAGTTTATTTCCGGATTAAGTTTTTCGCCATCTAAATTCGTTATTATTTTATTACTTTTATTTGATGATTTCCGATCGAAACCGGTAGCTATTATTGTAATACTGATGTTATTACCTAAGCTTGCATCTTTTCCGCTTCCCCAAATTACATCACAATCATAACCGGCATGACCCTGAATAATTTCTGTAATTTCTGTAACTTCATCCATAGAAATTTCAGCTTCGCCTGAAGCAATATACAGAAGCATATTTGTGGCTCCATTAATGTCGTTATCGTTTAGCAAAGGTGAAGATAATGCTTGTTCTGTAGCAAGAGCGGCTCTATTTTCTCCTTCGGCTTTTCCGGCGCCCATTATTGCAACACCACTATTTTTCATTACTGTGTTAACATCTTCAAAATCAACATTAATATAGCCACTAACGGTAATTATTTCTGCTATTCCTTTTGCCGCAGTTGTTAATACATTATCGGCTTCGCTGAAAGCTTGCGATAAGGATAAATCGCCATATAATTCGCGTAGTTTATCGTTATTGATAATGAGAATTGTGTCAACATGTTTTTTTAATTCAGCTATCCCTTCTTTTGCTAATTCAGTTCTTTTTCGACCTTCAAAACCAAATGGCAAAGTTACAATTGCAACTGTTAAAATGCCTAATTCTTTTGCTGCTTCAGCAATAATTGGAGCTGCACCTGTGCCTGTTCCACCGCCCATTCCAGCTGTAATGAAAAGCATTTTGGTGTTTTTTTTCAGCAATTCTCTTATTTCTTCAATATTTTCTATAGCGGAATTTCTTCCAATGGCAGGCTTGGAACCTGCACCTCGACCTTCTGTAAGGTTTTGACCCAGTTGAATTTTAGTCGGAATAGGACTGTCTTCCAGATGTTGACTATCAGTATTACACAAAATAAAATCAACATCTTTAATTCCTTGTCTAAACATGTGATTAACAGCATTTCCGCCACCGCCACCAACGCCAAGGACTTTTATAATATTTGATTTGTTTTTTGGTGAATCGAAGTTTAACATAGTAGAGTTCTTTTAAAGTACTAAAGTAAGGTGAAAAGGCGCTTTCATTAATGGATACAAGCGATTTTATTAACAAATTAATTGTTAATATCGTTGTTGAAAAACGGAGTAGTAGTCCGTTTTAAAGAAAGAATATTTCTGCGAATTATTTCAAATTCTCAGTTTCATTATCAAAGAAATCCTGAATTTTTTGGAAAAAACTTTTGTCGTCTTTATGTATCGAAGTTGCTTGTATTTGCGGCACAGCTTTATTGTCTTTTGGCTGATTTTCGTGATCGTAGCGTTCAAATCCTTCAATAACTAAACCTATACCGGTTGCATAAGTTGGACTGGCCATTTCGTTTGAAGTTCCTTCCGCCAAATGTTCATTCGGATATCCAATTCGCGTATCCATACCTGTTATAAATTCGGTTAGTTGTGCAATATGCTTTAACAAAGCTCCACCACCGGTTAAAACAATACCTGCTATCAATTTATTTTCGTATCCTGAATTTTTTATTTCGAAATAAATATGTTCAATTATTTCCTCAGTCCGAGCCTGAATAATACTTGCCAGATTTTTTAAAGTGATTTCTTTAGGAGGACGACCTCGCAATCCGGGAATGGCAACTACTTCTTCTTCTTTGTTTTCGCTTGCCAATGCCGAGCCGAATTTAACTTTTAATTCTTCAGCATGTTTTTTAATAATTGAGCAACCTTCTTTTACATCTTCGGTAATTATATCACCACCAAAAGGAATTACAGCAGTATGACGAATGATTCCATCGTGAAAAATTGCTATATCCGTTGTGCCGCCGCCAATATCAACCAAAGCTACACCTGCTTCTTTTTCTTCTTCACCTAAAACAGCTTTTGCAGAAGCGATAGGTTCTAATATCAAATCTACTATGTCTAAATCGCTTTTTCTTACACATTTAAAAATGTTTTTTGCAGCAGTGGTTTGCCCAATTATGATATGAAAATTTGCTTCCAGCGAGTTTCCAAGCATTCCCACAGGTACACGAATTCCCGGTTCGCCATCAACAATATATTCTTGAGGAATAACATCTATAATTTCTTCTCCGGGACTCATATTCAGGTTTCTCATGCTTTCCAGCAAATCGTCAACATCTTTTTGGCAAATTTCGTCATCAATATTCTTGCGTATAATAATGCCACGATGTTGGAGACTTTTAATATGCTGTCCGGCAATGCCAACATTCACATAATCAATCTTTACGTTCGATTTTGATTCTGCTTCTTCAATAGCCTTTTTTATTGATTGAACAGTGTTTTCAATATTTGAAACAACGCCACGTTTTACTCCGATTGATTCAGCTTTTCCCGATCCGAGGATTTCTATTTTGCCATGTTCGTTTCGACGACCAACAATAGCAGCAATTTTTGTTGTTCCTATATCTAATCCTACAATTATTATATCTGAGGTTCCCATAAGGTTATTTTTTTGTGCAAACTACTTGATTATCGTATTTCAGATTAATCGACTTATAAATATTCCAATTTATTTTTTCTTTTCCTTTGATGTAAAAATCCTTTAATCGTTTTAATTTTTCGTCTATATTATCAATTTTCCCAAACTCGATGTAACTAACACCTACTTTGGGAATTAGTTCAAATTCCTGATCTGTTCTAACATATATTTGGTCGATTAACGCATTTAAAAATTCGTCATCATGAATTTTCGCGGCCAAGATATATAATTTTTTATAGATATCAGGCAAATTTAGCGAATCATTCATGCTTTGAGTGAAGAAAGAATTATTGAGTTTTGGGAGTGCGCCATTTGCCAGCAATAAACGCAAGCTATGTTGAGTAGATAAAGGCATTACTATAGTATCGACGCCCAAATAAAAATGTTGTCCGGATTTATTATAAACACGCAATATAGCTTTTCGTGGGCTGATGCTTACTGCCATGTTTCCGTTCATGGTAAAATAAGCTTCATGGCGTTGTAAATAAGAAATTTGACTAAGTTTATTTTCTATTTGCCTTATATTCAGCTTATTAATATTTTGACCTTCAATAGCTTGATAGTTTTGCAACATCTCAGTGCGAATCTCTTCAGAAGAGGTTAATAAAGGGTAGTTTTTTTTGTTTTTAAGTTCAACTTTTAGCTTCTCGCAACTTGTATTCCTAAATGCTTGCAAAGCGTATATTTCGAATACTATTAAAGCTAGCAGACCCAAACTCCAAAGACTGATATTTATTATTTGTTTAATCATTCGAAAGCGATTTTGATTTTGTCAACCAACCGATCTATATCGCCGGCTCCAAGACTTAAAATTACTTCTTGATGTTCTCTTTTCAAAAAAGGGATAAGTTCTTCTTTTTGCAAAAGCACTTTGTTTTTCATTTGTATTTTGTCGAGCAGAAGCTTACTGTTTATTCCTGCAATTGGCAGTTCTCTTGCAGGATAAATTTCGAGTAGAATTAACTGATCGAGCAAAGCTAAACTTTCAGCAAAGCCATCAAGGAAATCGCGTGTTCTGCTAAATAAATGCGGTTGAAAAATACCACATAATTTTTTATCAGGATAAAGAGCTTTTACTGATAGAATGCTGACTTTAAGTTCTTCAGGATGATGGGCATAATCGTCTAAATATACCAAATCATCTCGCCTAATTATATATTCCATTCTGCGCTTTACACCTCTAAAAGTAGAAAGTGAATTCTTAATAGTTTTAGCATTCTCACCACTTAAAAAAGCTGCAGCTGAAGCTGCTAAAGCATTTTCAACATTCACTTTACCCGGCATACCCAATTGAACATTGTCTATTTTTAAATCCGGACCAATAATAGTAAAATTATAACTTC
This sequence comes from uncultured Draconibacterium sp., assembly GCA_964616585.1. GTDB lineage: Bacteria > Bacteroidota > Bacteroidia > Bacteroidales > UBA12170 > UBA12170. The sequence continues at coordinate 18,392 of CAZTST010000019.1, read as the reverse complement.
CTTCAATTAATTTAATGTTGGTAATATTAAAATCAGCATCTTGATTATCAATGGAATACGTATTGATACTGAGCTTTGTTTTAAGATTTTTTTCCAACCCCGATTTAACCAAAAGTTTACCGGTATAAGGAATTAGATTAACAAATTCCTGAAAACTTTGCAGCAAATTTTGATGATTGGAATAAATATCAAGATGGTCGGCATCCATCGAAGTAATTACTGCTATATTTGGAAAAAGCTGCAAAAACGAACGGTCAAATTCATCAGCTTCCACCACTAAATTGCTGCTATTTTCATTTAAAATAAAATTACTATTGTAATTGGTAGCAATTCCACCTAAAAAAGCTGTGCATCCTTTTTTTCCATTGTTTAAAATATGCGCTGTCATGCTGCTAACAGTTGTTTTTCCGTGAGTTCCGGCTATTGCAATGCAAAATTTATCGCTACTGATTAATCCTAAAACCTGACTGCGTTTAAGAATTGTAAACTTATTTTCTTTGAAAAAATTTAATTCATTATGAGATGATGGAACAGCCGGTGTGTATATTATTAATGTATTTTTTTTATTGAGAAAATCAGCTTGTATCAGTGCTATATCATCTTCAAAATGAATGACTGCGCCTTCTTTTTCAAGTAAATCGGTTAGGGGAGAAGGTGTGCGATCATAACCTCCCACAATATTGTTGTTCGCAATAAAATAACGTGCCAGAGCGCTCATACCAATGCCGCCAATTCCTAAAAGATAGATATGTGTAAACTTACTTAAGTCCATGATATTAGCTTTAATACTTCTTTTGCAATTTCAATATCGGCTTCCGGTTTCGCAAACTGTATGATATTTGTTTTTAAATTATTTAACTCAGATTCGTTATCAAGCAAGGCTTTGCAAGTATCAAAAAGTTTGTTGCTTGCTTCTTTGTCGTTGATTAAAATGGCTGCATTTTTATCAGCTAAACTTTTTGCATTTTTGGTTTGATGATCTTCAGTAGCAGATGGCAAAGGTATTAAAACACTTGCTTTTCCGGTTGCACTTAGCTCTGAAATTGCAATGGCTCCTGCTCTGGAAATAACCAAATCGGCAGCTGCATAAGCTAAATCCATCTCGCTGATAAATTTGTACGCTTTGATATTATTAACTCTTTTTTCAGAAATTAAATTTTTTGCATTTTCAATTCCGGCAATTCCTGTTTGCCAAATTAATTGAAAATCGGCTGTTGCCCACAAATAAAAATTTTGTTCAATTGCAAGGTTAATCGACCGTGCACCAAGACTTCCACCAACAATCAGTATTGTTTTTTTATCGGCTCTAAGGCCAAAATGATTTATTGCTTTTTCTCTTTTTCCTTCTATTTGAATAATATGTTTTCGTATTGGATTACCGGCTTCAATAATTTTTTCGGAAGGAAAATATCGATCCATATTTGGATAAGCAACACAGATGCGTTTTGCTTTGTTAGCCAATAATTTATTGGTAATTCCAGGGTAAGAATTCTGTTCTTGTATAAGTGTGGGTATGCCAAAGCGATTGGCCATATAAAGTGTTGGTCCACTGGCAAATCCGCCAACACCAACCACCGCATTTGGTTTAAATTTTTTAATAATTCGACCAGCTTTAAATAAACTGCTGATTAATTTTATGGGAAAAAGTAAATTATTTATGTTTATACTTCGCTGTAAACCACTAATCCACAATCCTTTAATATCGAATCCGGCAGCCGGAATTTTTTCCATTTCCATTTTGCCTTTGGCTCCAATAAAAAGAAATTCGCTTTGCGGATGTAATTTTTGTATTGCCTGTGCAATTGCTATTGCAGGAAAAATATGGCCTCCGGTTCCACCGCCACTAATTAAAACTTTTATATTTCCACTCTTCGATATCATTTATCTTCAGTATTATTCTCTTTAGCTTTGGATGAGTTTATTATGTCGGAATCGGATTTTACACTTTGAATCATTCCTAAAGCTAAAGAAGTAAACACAAATGAGGTACCTCCCGAACTTAGTAATGGCAAAGGCTGGCCCGTTACCGGAAGTATATTTACTGCAACACCCATATTCACCATTGCCTGCAGGACAATGGCAAACATAAGACCAATTGACAGTAATGCTCCAAAACTAGTTCGGCTGTGTTTGGCAATAATCAGCGCTCTGAAAAAAAGAGCAATATATAATCCGATAATGAAAAACCCTACAATAGTTCCATATTCTTCTATAATAATGGCGTAGATAAAATCGGCATGAGCCGATGGCAGGAAGGCTCGCTGACTACTTTTGCCTGGAAGTTTTCCAACTATAGGATTTGATGCTATGGCAATTTTAGCTTGTATTACTTGATAATTGACATCAGGATTGTCAGATTTAAAATTTTCAATTCGATTAACCCATGTATCAAATCTGGGCAAAATGTTTGGATTAACTTTAACCATTAAAAATGCAAAAGCAGAAATAACAATGCCTGTTCCGGCTAGAGATAAAAGGTATTTTGTTTTTACACCACCAATTATCATCATAAAAAAGGCAGAACAAAGAATTAGAATTGTAGTAGATAGGTTCGACTGTAGAATAAGCAAGCTTATAATAATTGTTGGTGTAAATATTTGAAGAAGAACATATTGAAGGACATTCTTATTTTCCTTGTATTTTTCAGGAAGTTTGCTCAAAGTTCTGGCCAAATATGTAAGCAATACAATTTTTGCAAAGTCGGAACTTTGAAAACTTATATTTATAACCGGAATGGTTAGCCAACGATTTGCATTGTTAATATTTGTTCCTGATAAAATAGTTATAATAATAATGGGAATAACAAGCCAAATTGCCAATTTACTTCCAAAGCTGAAAAATGTAACTTTTACTCGATGCATTATATACATAATAGCAAAACCAAAGGCAACAATGCCAACCTGCTTAAATAAATAATGCAATGCATTGCCTTCTTCCAGTTTAAAGGCCAAATATCCTGAAGCGCTATATACAACAGCAAGAGAAATCATAGACAGAACAATGTATATTCCCCAGATAACTCTATCGCCTTTTAGCTGTAAGATGAAGTTATTCATTATTATTAGAGCTCGTTTACGGCATCAATAAATTTGTTTCCTCTTTCCTCGTAATCTTTAAAAAGATCAAAACTTGCACATGCCGGCGAAAGCAGGACAACATCACCATTGTCAGAAATTCTGTTTGCTTCATCAACTGCGTCGGCAGCAGTATAAGTTTGAATAATATTTGGAATCATTTTGCCAAAGTGTTCGATAATTTTTTGATTGTCTAAACCCAAGCATATAATTGCCTTAACACGATCCTGAACCAAATCATCGAGTGAACTATAATCGTTCCCTTTGTCTTTGCCTCCGGCTATCCAAATAATAGGTCTTTTAACACTGTCTAAAGCAAAATATGTGCTGTTTACATTGGTGGCTTTCGAATCGTTGATATACTCAACACCGCCAATTATAGCAACAGATTGCATTCGATGGTCAATATTTTGAAATTCCGCCAATGAATCTTTTATGCTTTTGTTACGGATGTTTTGTAATTTACCTGCAACACCTGCTGCCATCGAATTATAGATGTTGTGTTTTCCCTGAAGTGCTAGCTCGTTTAATGTCATAATTAATTTGTCCTTAGATATGTTAATATTTACTTTTTCATCTTTTAACCAGGCTCCTTCATTCATTGCTTTGTTTTGAAGCGTAAAAGGAATAAGCCTGCATTTTAATTTTCGTTTTGATAACTCCTGTTTGATTACAGAGTCATCTGCATTGTAAATCAGATAATTGGAGGCGTTCATATTTTGCGTTATCCTGAATTTGGATTGCATATAGTTTTCAAAACTATTATCGTATCTATCCAAATGGTCAGGCGTAATGTTAGTGAGTATGGCTATATCTGCTCTAAAATTGAACATGCCATCGAGCTGAAAACTGCTTATTTCCAATACATAGATATCGAAATGATTTTCAGCTACTTGCCACGCAAAACTCTTGCCTATATTCCCAGCCAAACCAACGTTTAAATCTGCATTTTTTAAAATATGATAGGTTAAAAGTGTTGTTGTTGTTTTGCCATTGCTGCCCGTAATGCAAATTAATTTTGCATCGGTAAACCGAGCGGCAAATTCAATTTCAGAGATAATCGGAATCTTCTTTTCTCGAATTGTCTTAATCAGTGAAATATTGTCGGGAATTCCCGGACTTTTAATTATTTCATCTGCTTTTAATATCTCCGAAAGAGTATGCTCACCTTCCTCGAATCTGATTTCATGATTTATAAGAACTTTTTTGTAGCTATCGCCGATTGAGCTTTTATCGCTCAGAAAGACATCAAAGCCTTGTTTTGCTGCTAATATTGCTGCTCCTGTTCCGCTTTCTCCTCCACCTAGAACAACAATCTTATTCATCTATCTCAGTTTTAATGTTATGATACTCACAAGGGCTAACAGCAAGCCTATAATGAAAAATCGCATAACAATTTTAGGTTCTGCATAACCCTTAATTTGATAATGATGATGAAGTGGTGACATGAGAAATATGCGCCTTCCTTCGCCATATTTTTTCTTAGTATATTTGAAATAAGTCACTTGTAAAACAACCGAAAGATTTTCCATTAAGAATATGCCTGCCAGGATTGGAATGAGCAATTCTTTACGAATTAGAATAGCAAAAACAGCGATTATTCCTCCAATGGTCAGGCTGCCGGTATCACCCATAAAAACCTGAGCCGGATATGTGTTGTACCATAAAAATCCTATTGTTGCTCCAACAAAAGCACTTATAAAAATGGTCAGTTCTCCAACATTAGGAATATACATGATATTGAGGTAATTAGAGAAAATTACGTTTCCACTAACCCAGGCAAGGAGTCCTAATGTTGAGCCAATAATTGCAGAAGATCCAGTGGCCAAACCATCGATTCCATCAGTTAAATTAGCTCCGTTGGAAACTGCGGTGATAATCAAAATCACCATTGGAATAAAAATTATCCAAGCCAATTTTCTGGCTTTAGGGCCTGCCCAGGCAATTAGCACCGCATAGTCGAAATTGTTATTTTTAAAAAATGGAATAGTGGTTTGAGTAGAATGTATTGCTTTGGCAATTGCATTATCAGATATAATTTTGTTTGCTACCACAGTATTTTGAGCAGAAACTTCATTCTTAATTATTGAGACCGGTAGTTGCTCTTTGATTGTAATCTCAGGATGAAAAAACATTATAAATCCAATTACAATTCCTAAAATTATTTGCCCAATGATTTTGAATTTTCCTGCTAAGCCTTTTTTATTCTTTTTGAATATTTTTATATAATCATCTATAAATCCTATAAAACCCAACCATATAGTGGTGAATATCATCAATATAATATAAATATTATCAAGTTTTGTAAATAGAAGAACAGGTATCAGAATAGCTCCAATTATGATGAGTCCGCCCATAGTTGGCGTTCCCGTTTTTTCCATTTGACCATCTAATCCTAAATCGCGTATGCTTTCACCAACTTGTTTTCGTCTTAAAAAGTCTATTAAAGTTTTGCCGAAGATCATTGAAATTGTAAGTGATGTAATTGCCGCCATACCGGCGCGGAAAGAGATATATTTAAAAACTCCTGCTCCCGGAAAATCAAATGCGCTATCTAGATAATCAAACAAATAGTATAACATGACTTAAGTTGTTTTTTTAAATAATTTGTTTATAATTTCCATATCATCAAATGGATGACGCATGCCATTTATCTCCTGATAATTTTCATGCCCTTTTCCTGCGATTAGAATAATGTCTCCTTTTTGTGCAAGGAAAAATGCTGTTTTGATGGCTTCCTCACGATTTGTAATTTGAAGACTTCGCTTTTGTTGTCCCTCATCCAATCCGGTTTGCATATCTGCAAGAATTGCTTCAGGATCCTCAAAACGTGGATTATCAGAAGTCAAAATCAAGCGATTGCTTAAACTGGCTGCTATTTTTGCCATTTCAGGTCGTTTGCTTTTATCACGATTTCCACCTGCCCCAACAACTGTAATAATTTTATATTCAGGAGTTTGTAATTGATTAATGGTTTCGAGCACATTTTTTAAGGCATCAGGTGTATGTGCATAATCTACAATGGCAATTATTCCTTCAGGAGATTGCTGATAATCAAATCGACCTTTTACAGATTGTAAATTTGATAAAGCAGGAAGTATTCCTTCTACTTTCTCCTTTAAAAGAATTGCTGTTCCGTAAATAGCTAAAAGGTTATAAGCGTTGAACTTACCAACCAAACGACAATAAATATCGTGCTCATCTATTTGAATGTGTAAACCGCTAATTTGGTTTTCGATAATTTTCCCTTTAAAATCGGCTTGACGTGTTAAGCTATAAGTATGCTTTTTAGCCTTACAGTTTTGAAGCATAACTAAACCGTTTTTATCATCGATATTGCTCAGTGCAAATGCTGATTTTGGTAAGCTATCGAAGAACATTTTTTTTGCTTTAATGTATTCGGCAATAGTTTTATGAAAATCAAGATGGTCGTGCGAAAGATTTGTAAAAATCCCTCCAATAAAGTTCAAACCAACTGTGCGCTTTTGAACTAATGCATGGCTGCTAACTTCCATAAAACAATGAGAGCAACCTGCACTAACCATCTTAGCCAGCAAATCATTTATTTGCAAACTATCCGGAGTTGTGTGTGTTGCATTAAACACCTTTTCTTCAATTTTATTTTCTATGGTCGATAAAAGACCACAGCTATACCCCAAATCGCTAAATAATTTATGCAGAAGACTGGCTGTTGTTGTTTTACCGTTTGTTCCGGTTACTCCAATAAGTTTTATTTTTTTTGAAGGATTATCATTCCAGTTTGATGCAATAATTCCTAAACTTTCCCGGCTGTCTTTAACCTTGATGAAGCAAATATTATTAATGAATTTTGTTGGTATTTCTTCGCAAACTATACAGCTTGCACCCCTTTCAATTGCTTTATTTATATAATCATGTCCATCTACAACTGTACCTCGTGTGGCAACAAATAAAAACCCGTTTTCAACTTTTCTTGAGTCAAAAACTATAGAAGAGATTGTCAGGTTTTTATTTCCCGCAATTTTTAATGGCTTAATTCCAAATAATATGTCGTTTAGTTTTTTCATATTAAGTGGCTGATAAAGTGAGTGATACAACTGCGTTTTTATCTAGTTTTGTTCCCGGATTTACCGATTGTTTAACAACAAATCCTTTTCCCTCAATTTTGCCGTTTAAGCCAAGTTCTTCAAGTATAAACAGAGCATCTTTAGCCGTCATTCCAATAAGGTTTGGAACAGTTTCGGAACGAATAATTCGCCTTCCAAAACTGATAGTGTCTTGTGCCGAAAGACATACAACCCATTCAGCATCAGAATTTTTGCTTGTTGGTACGCCCATTTCACTAAAAATAGTATTGTAATCTGCCTGATAACCGGTGTGTGGTCTTGGGTTGATGCTATTTGTTGTTAGATTAATATCTTCAATTAAATCAAGATTATTGGCAAATATTTTATCCGTAATTTCTTTAAATACAGGAGCTGCCACAGCGCTTCCATAGTAACTTTGTTCACTTGGATCGTTAATAACAACTATGCAAGAATATTTTGGATTTGAGGCCGGAAAATAGCCTACAAACGAAGCTATATAATTACTTTTGTTATAGCCCTGATTTTTTTGCGCAATCTGCGCTGTACCTGTTTTACCGGCAATAGAATAGGAATCGTTTCTAATGTTTTTTGCAGTACCTCTAAGAACAACTCCCTCAAGCATTTTTTGAAGTTTGAAAATGGTTTCTTTCGAAGCTATTTGTTCATTAATAATTTCAGAAGGAAAAGTTTTTATGGTGTGATTCATTGAGCGTATCTCTTTAACAAACAAAGGCTTCATCATTTTACCACCATTTGCGATAGCGTTATAAAACGTAAGTGTTTGTAAAGGAGTAATTTGTAATTCGTAACCATGAGCCATCCATGGAAGCGAAATTCCCGACCAGGTTTTGTCACTGGTATTTTTAATATAAGGAATGGCTTCGCCTTTGATTGGAATTCCGAGTGGCTTGTTTAATCCAATCTTATAAAGACCGTCAATAAATTTTTGTGGATTTTTTTTGTAGTTTTTATTAATTACTTTGGATATTCCAACATTTGATGATTCTTCAATAATTTCCTGAACACTAATGATTCCGCTTTTTATTTTGTGAGCATCTCTAATATATTTATCATAGTATCTGACTTGGCCGTTTTCTGTATCAACGGTATCGTTAATATCGACTACTCCATCTTCAAGAGCAACCAAAATAGAAGCAAGTTTAAAAGTTGAGCCGGGTTCAGAACCTTCTCCAATAGCATAGTTGAAATCTTCTTGGTAATTGCCAATTGCATCAATTCCTAAATTGGCAATAGCAAGTATTGCTCCGGTTTCAACTTCCATTACAATCACGCTACCGTGTTTGGCTTTATGTAAACTTAAGTGTCGTTCCAGAGTTGTTTCTGCAATATCCTGAATATCAATGTCGATACTTGTTATAACATCGTTTCCGTTTTTTGGTTCAATTTCATTGGCCGGGTCAATCGGCATCCAAAGTCCGCCTGAAATTTTTTGCATCAATCGGATTCCTTCAGTGCCTTTCAAATACTCATCAAAAGCACCTTCAATTCCAACTTCGTAAAGGCCTTGTTCGTAATTATAAATACCTACTGTTCTTTTGGCGAGGTGATTATATGGCAAATCGCGTTTGTTTGTTTGAACAGGAATCAACCCGCCTTTATTTCTTCCCAATCGTAAAATAGGGAATGTTTTTAGCTTTTGATATTGTTCGTAATTCAGATTTTTTGCTAATAAATAATAATGGTCACCGGTTTTTCTTGCACGAATAATATCTTTTTTATATCCGGCAATGCTTTTGTCTTTTAGCAGATGATTTAGAGATATTGCAAGACTGTCGATGTTTTTATTAAAAAAGTCGTTGGTTTTATTTGAAATAGGATCGAAACGAATTTCGTATTTTGGTGTAGTAACTGCTAAGAGTTTATTATTATGAGTATAAATATTACCTCTTAATGCTTCAATTTTTACTTCTTTTGTATAAGAGTCAATACTCATTTTCTGAAGCTTATCGCCTTCCTTAATCTGAATATGCAATACCTTGGCAATAATGCCTAGACCGAAAAACAAGATGAAGAAATACATCACGTAAGAGGCTTTTAATATGTTGGCATTGTTATTCATACTTTATTTAGCTTCTATTTTTATATAAATTTTTTTTGGTGGTGTTAACGATTCAACCAGACCCAAATCTTTAACTTTACCTGCAATCTGTGTTTGTCGTGTATTATCCATTAGCTTTGCTTTTAATGAAATAGATTTTATGCGTAACTCTTTAACTTCTTGTGTGTATCTGTCAATCTTTCGTACAGTTCCCTGAGCCCAAAAAGTGTTAGAAATAAAGAGAATGATTAGAAAAAGAAGAAATACCATAAATGGCAATTCTTTAGCAGAGCTCTCCTTCGAAAGAAAGCTCCCATCCAACCAAGGCTTTATGTAAGCACTGATAAAATTTTTCTGCGTTTTCGCAGTTTGTTTTTTTGGGCTGATATCTTCTTTTATATTATTCATCTGATTTTTCGGCTATTCTTAATTTTGCGCTTCGTGCACGATTGTTTATTTCAATTTCATCATCAGCAGCAATAATTGGTTTTCGAGTTATTATTTTAAGAGGTGAAATGATGTTTCCATAAAAATCTTTCACTATTTTTCCTTCAAAATTTCCTGATTTGATAAAGTTTTTTACCAGACGATCTTCGAGCGAATGGTAGGATAGAACAACTAATCGTCCTCCAGGTTTTAATACTTCAATGCATTGTTTTAGAAGACTTTCCAGAGCTTCAAGTTCTTCGTTCACTTCAATTCTTAAGGCTTGAAAAACCTGAGCGTAGAATTTATTTTCACGATGTCGTGGCACATGAGGAGACAGACACAGTTTTAATTCATCAACAGTGTTTATTGGAGTTGAGCTTCGTGCTTCTACAATACGTTTACTTATGCTATATGCATTTTTTAATTCGCCATAAAGGCGAAAAATCCTTGTTAAATCATTTACCGAATAAGTGTTAATTAGAGTTGCTGCTGTGCGCTCGTTTCTTTTGTCCATTCGCGCATCTAATTCACCATCATTTCGAGTTGAGAATCCACGTTCGGGAATATCGAACTGATGAGATGAAACACCTAAATCGGCAATCAATCCATCAATTTTAGCGGCCTGATGTAGTCGAAGGAAGTTTTTTAAGTATTTAAAATTTTGATGAATAAGAGTAAATCTTGGATCATCAAAAGCATTTGTAAGTGCATCGGCATCTTGGTCAAAAGCAATTAATCTACCTCCTTTTAGTTGGTCTAATATGGCCTTTGAATGGCCGCCACCACCAAAAGTAACATCAACATAAATGCCGTTTGGCTGAATATTCAGTCCATCAACACTTTCCTTCAGCATGACCGGATTATGATACATTTATCTCTTTTTTACTACTCATCGTTAATGGGAATATTTCCCATAACATCCTCTGCAAGAGCACCAAAGTCAATGCTTGGGTCGTTTAGCACTTTTTCGTAAAGGTCTTTGTTCCAAATCTCAATTCGGTTTACCGAAGAGGCTAGAACAATTTCCTTTTTAATGTCGCTAAACTTGACCAAATCTTTTGGAACAAGGATTCGGCCTGCATTGTCAATTTCTAATGTTCTTACTCCGGCCATAAACATGCGGATGAAATCGGTGTTTTTCTTTACAAAGCGATTTAGCTTGTTAACACCTGCTATTTCCTGATTCCATTCGGTCATTGGATAGAGTTCCAAACATTTTTGGAAAACACTTCGTTTAATGATAAAACCTTCATTTAGAATGGGTTGTATTTGCTTTTTTAGACCGGTAGGAAGCATTAATCGGCCCTTAGCATCTACTTTACATTCGTATGTTCCAATCAGGTTTATCATCTATTTCCTGCAATTTGAGTGTAAAAATACGGTTATATTTACCACTTTTTACCACTTTTTACCACTTTGTTAATAAAAAGTTACACTTCTTAATAAAAAAATAATTGCATAATAAGCTAATACGCAGAAAATGAGCTTTATAAACTTGATAAACAAAAATTCTTTAAGTGGAGGTGTTTATAACTTATTGAGGAAAAAGCTAAAACAGGAAGGGTATAGGCTTTTAGTAAATTATTATTTAATTTTGAGCACGAATACAATAGGTTTATGGAACAAACTGAAGCAAGCTTTAAGAATTTTATTGATGTAGAGCGAATACTCGTTTCAAAAAATAAGAATGCACTTAAATATACTCCTCGTTTTATTATTTCATATTTAAAAAGGATTGTGCATCAAGATTATATCAATGATTTTTTGAAAATTCAAAAAGATAAAATAGGACTGGATTTTGTAAAAGCTGCTTTAGATGAGTTTCGTATAAAGATAAAAGTTGAGGGGTTGGAATTTATAAATCCTGCAAAGAAATACATCATTGCTGCAACTCATCCAATTGGAAGTTTAGACGGTTTAGCTCTAATGGATGTAGTTGGAAGAATAAGAAAAGACATTATTTTTCCTGTAAACGATTTATTAATGAATATTCCGAATTTAAAACCACTTTTTATTCCAGTGAATAAACATGGAAGCAATGTGGAAAATGCTCGGATTATCGATCAAGCTTTTGCATCGAATGTTATGATGCTTTATTTTCCTGCCGGTTTGATTTCTCGGCGGAAAAATGGAGTGATTGAAGACTTGGAATGGAAAAAAACATTTATACGCAAATCACGTGATTATCAGCGAGATGTTATTCCTACATATATTGAAGGAGTGGTGAGTTCGTTCTTCTATAATTTAGCTAATTTGAGAGCACGTTTAGGAATAAAAATGAATGTAGAAATGCTTTATCTTGCCGATGAAATGTTTAAGCAATATGGAAAGGAAATAAAAATTACTTTTGGCAAGCCAATTCCATATCAAACTTTCGATCGATCGAAAAAAGATATTGAATGGGCGAGAATTGTGAAAAATAAGGTATATGCCTTACGAAAGTAGGAACGTAATTAAAAGGAAAGGGGACAAAATGAACAATATTATTCCAAAAGTAAGCAGAGCTTTACTAGATAAAGAATTGAAAAAGGATATCTTTTTTACGGATACCAATAATGGGGGAAATGAGCTATACATTTTTTCTTCACGAGAATGCCCTAATCTGATGAGAGAAGTTGCTCGTTTGCGCGAAATTACTTTCCGCGATGCAGGTGGTGGAACAGGGAAAGAAATAGATATTGATGAATATGATACTAATGAAAATTCATTTAAGCAGTTAATTGTTTGGAATCCAACGGATAAGGAAATTGTTGGAGGTTATCGTTTTATTTGTGGTAATAAAATTCCTATTGTTAATGGAATAGCTCAAACGCCTACAACCGAATTGTTTAAGTTTTCTTCTAAATTTATCAAAGATTATCTTCCACATTCCATTGAGTTAGGCAGATCTTTTGTTCAGCCTAATTATCAACCTACGTATAATCTCAGAAAAGGGATGTATTCGCTTGATAATCTGTGGGATGGTTTAGGAGCTTTATCTGTGGAGCATCCTGAAGTTAAATATCTTTATGGTAAAATGACAATGTACACTGATTATAATGTGTATGCCAGAGATTTATTGCTGTTTTTTTTAAGGAACTTTTTTCCTGATGACCAACAATTGGTTTTTCCACATCAATCTATAAAGGCTAAATATCCCGATGAGGAATTTGAAAATATTTTTACAGGCACTACTTATGAAGAAAATTATAAAATTTTGGTTCGTTTAGTGCGCCAACATAAAGAAAATATTCCTCCTTTGGTAAATGCGTATATGAATCTTTCTTCCAGCATGATGACTTTTGGGACAGCTGTGAATTATCATTTTGGTGAAGTTGAAGAAACAGGTATGCTAATTACTATAGACGATATTTATGAAAAGAAAAAGCACAGATATGTTTATAGTTATTTTCAAAAAATCCAACAAAACATAAAATCCCTTAGGAACTATCGGCATGATCGTAAAAACAGCTAAGTTTTTAGTAAGTAATAGTTATTATCAAAGTTGCCCTTTGCCCGATAAACCTGAGTATGCTTTTATTGGACGATCGAATGTTGGAAAATCTTCTTTGATTAATAAAATTACAGGAATAAAAGGTTTAGCAAAAACATCAGGAAAACCAGGTAAAACGCAGCTAATCAATCACTTTTTAATAAACGATGAATGGTATTTAGTTGACTTACCTGGTTATGGTTACGCCAGTATTCCCGTTAAAATTAAAACTAAGTGGGAAACAATGATTAGTGGGTATTTACAAACCAGAAAAAACCTGCTTACTATATTTGTTTTGATAGATATTAGGCATTCTCCACAAAAAAAAGACATAGAATTTATTGAAAATTTAGCAGAACATAAGATTTCATTTGCTTTGATATTTACAAAAGCCGATAAATTATCGAGCCAAAAGTTGAAAGAAAATTTGAAAATTTATGAGGATTATTTAAGCGAAAGTTGGGAAGAGCTTCCTGTAATTTTTGTTACATCAGCCGAATCCGGTCTTGGAGCAGAACTAGTGCTTGATTTTATTGAAAAAACCAATCGGATTTTTGTTCGCTAATCAATCGAAAAAATCATATTAATACTGCTTTCTTCCAAATCTAAAATACTTAATTCGTAAATGCATTTAAAAATTTATATATTTGATATGCTTATGTAATTATTAAAAAAAATGATAAATGATTTAAAATATTGAAAATAAAATGGTTAAATTAAATATAGATATCAAATTGCATATATTAATTGAATATTATAAACGAAATAATAATTCATGGACAACTTAATTATTAGAACTGTAGTAAGCAAGAAAGATTTACGAGAGTTTATAAATTTACCTTTCGAGATTCATAAAAATCATCCAAACTGGCTACCACCATTAATTACCGACGAAAGAAAAGTTTTTGATGCTCAAAAAAATCATTCTTTTGAGCATTGCGAAACTATTTTGCTCTTGGCAGAGCGAAATATGAAAGTTGTCGGTAGAATTATGGGAATCATAAATCTTGCCTATAACCGCACTCATAATGAGAAAAATGCGCGATTTTTTGCATTGGAAACTTACGATGATGCAAGTGTTTTTGATGTTCTATTAAAAGCGGTAGAACGTTGGGCAAAAGACAATGGTATGGATAAGTTGGTCGGTCCAATTGGTTTTTCTGATAAAGATCCTCAAGGATTCTTATTAAGTGGTTTTGACGATCCGGTTTCGATAATCGTTACCAATCATAGTTTTGAATATATGATAACAAATATGGAGCGCAATTCGTATTCAAAAAGTATTGATTTGGTGCAATATCGTGCCGATGTTCCTAAACATATTTTGCCAATTTATGAATCTATGTTTGAGAGAGTTACGGAAGCCGGCTATCAAATTCTTGAATTTACAAAAACTAAAACTATACGACCTTTTATACCGGAAGTTTTTGCTCTTTTGAATAAAACATACACCGAAATTTATGGTTTTGCTCCTCTCGATGATAAAGAAATAAAAGAATTTTCTGAACGTTTTCTTCCTTTTCTCGATGCCCGTTTCATTAAAATAGTGGTAGATCAAAATAAAAAGATTGTTGCTTTTTTAGTTGCAATGCCTGATATTAGCGAAGGTATGCACAAAGCAAATGGCAAATTATTTCCATTTGGATTTATACATATTTTACGTTCAGGCAAAAAATCAAAGCAACTCAATCTATTGCTTGGAAGTGTAGAAGAAAGTTTACGAATTAAAGGAATTGTTTCGCTTTTAGCAGTTAAAGTTGTAGAATCTGCTCATAAAGCTGGAATGAAAATATTCGACAGTCATTTAATAATGGAAGATAATGTAAAGATGAGAGCCATGTACGAACGTTTCGATGCGAAAGTTTATAAGACGTATCGTATTTTTCAAAAAGAACTTTAGTTGAAGCAATACATTTTCTTAATTTCACAAAAAAATCAAACACAATGATAAAAACAACCTTAATTACCATTAATTTACTTCTTATTTTTTCGATTTTGCAAGCCCAAGATCGAGTAATTGGAAGTCAAATGGCCACACGTTCAGAAGTAATAGCACAACATGGAATGGCCGCAACAAGCCAGCCACTGGCAACCCAAGTAGCTCTGGATATTTTAAAAGCCGGAGGAAATGCTATAGATGCAGCTATTGCAGCCAATGCAGTTTTAGGACTTGTTGAACCTACAGGAAACGGCATGGGAGGCGATTTATTTGCCATTATTTGGGATGCGAAAACCAAAAAACTTTATGGCTTAAATGCCAGTGGTCGTTCACCTTACGATTTAACTTTAGACTATTTTCTTGAAAATAACTATAAAAGCATTCCTCCTCTTGGTCCTCTGCCTGTTTCCGTGCCAGGTGTCGTTGATGGTTGGTTCGAGATGCATAAAAAATTTGGCACAATGAAGATGAAAGAAATTCTTCAGCCTGCTATTGATTATGCTAACAATGGATTTCCTGTGACGGAAGTAATAGCTTTTTATATGCAGGGAAATTCACGTTCTTTACAACGTTTCCCGGGTTTTAAAGAGACTTTTATGCCTAATGGAAAAGCACCGGAAAAGGGCGAAATCTTTAAAAATCCTCGCTTGGCCAAAACATTCGAAACAATTGCAGAAAGTGGTCGCGATGCATTTTATAAAGGTGAAATTGCTCAAAAAATAGTAAAATATGTTAGGGAACAAGGCGGCTTTTTAAGTATGCGCGATTTTGAAGATCATCATTCTGAATGGGTTGCACCAATTTCGACCAATTATCGTGGCTACGATGTTTGGGAATTACCTCCAAACGGACAAGGAACCGCAGCTCTTCAAATTTTAAACATACTCGAGAATTACGACATTGCTTCAATGGGATTTGGTTCCGATGAATATATGCATGTTTTTATCGAGGCTAAAAAACTTGCATTTGAAGATCGCGCAAAATATTATGCTGACCCTGACTTTAACACAATCCCTGTAGAACAATTAATATCTAAAGAATACGCAAAAGAGCGCATGGCTCTAATTAGCGAACGTTCTGCACGTTCTTATCCTGCAGGAAACTTAGAAATGGGCAACACAATCTATATGACTGTGGCAGATAAAGAAGGAAATATGGTTTCTCTAATTCAAAGTAATTACAGAGGAATGGGCTCAGGAATGACGCCAGATGATTTAGGTTTTATTTTACAGGATCGAGGCGAAATGTTTTCGCTCGAAAAAGGTCATATGAATGTTTACGAGCCTCATAAACGTCCTTTTCATACTATTATTCCTGCATTTATTACTAAAGATGGAAAACCATTTATCAGTTTTGGCTTGATGGGAGGCGCTATGCAGCCTCAGGGTCATGCACAAATTGTTGTAAACTTAGTAGATTTTGGAATGAATTTGCAAGTAGCAGGTGATGCTCCACGAATTTACCATGAAGGCTCTTCTGAACCTACAGGTGAAGTAATGACAGATGGTGGAATTGTAAACTTGGAATCTGGATTTAGTTTTGAAACAATAAATGCCTTGATGAGTCGTGGTCATAAGATTCAATTTAATAAAGGTGGATATGGTGGTTATCAAGCCATTATGTGGGACGACAAAAACAAGGTTTATTTTGGAGCTTCTGAATCTCGTAAAGATGGACAAGCGGCTGGATATTAACAGCTGTTGTTTGTAAGTTTTTTAAGCCGAAAGCTTTGTCAATAGCGCAATTCCTTACTTTTGTAAAAAAATTTATTTTATGGCAGAAAGCTATGATGATGCAAGTGTAAAGTCTTTAGACTGGAAAGAGCATATCCGACTGAGGCCTGGTATGTACATTGGGAAGTTAGGCGATGGAGCTGCACATGATGATGGCATCTATGTTTTAATAAAGGAAATAATTGATAATTCTATCGATGAGTTTGTTATGGGTAATGGCAAGCGAATCGATGTTGAAATAACTGATCGTCAGGTACATATTCGAGATTATGGGCGTGGAATTCCTTTGGGAATGGTTAATGCCTGCGTATCAAAAATGAATACAGGCGCTAAATACGATTCAAAAGTATTTAAAAAAGCCGTTGGATTAAATGGTGTTGGAACAAAAGCTGTTAATGCACTTTCTTCGTCATTTACCGTGCAATCTATTCGCGAAGGAGAATCAAAACTTTCTGTTTTTGAAAGAGGAGAAATTGTTACCGATGGAAAAATTGAAGCAAGCAATGAAAACGATGGAACAATCGTAATCTTTATTCCCGACACAGAACTATTTGGTAATTATCACTTTATAAGTGATTATATCGAAAAAATGTTATGGAATTATGCCTATTTAAATAATGGTCTGATTTTAAATTTTAATGGTGAAAAAATAGTAGCAAAAAACGGCTTATACGATTTATTGGAAAATCAAATTGATGGAAAAATTTGCTATCCAATCGTTCATCTGAAACAAGAAGAGTTTGAGTTTGCTTTTACACACACCAAACAATATGGCGAAGAATATTATTCCTTTGTTAACGGCCAGCATACTACACAAGGCGGAACACATTTAACTGCTTTTCGCGAAGTAATTGTTAAGACTATTCGTGAGTTTTATAATAAAAATTTCGAGCCTTCCGATGTGCGCTCTTCAATTGCTGCTGCTTTAAGCATTAAGATTCAGGAGCCAATTTTTGAATCTCAGACAAAGACAAAGCTAGGTTCTCAACATATTGAAGCTAATGGATTAAGTGTCAGGAATTATATTGGAGATATTGTAAAAACTAATCTCGATAATTTCTTGCATCGCAATCACGATGTTGCAGAAGCTTTATTGCAAAAAATTCTGATGAATCAAAAAGAGCGTAAAGAAATGGCAGGCATTAAAAAGCTTGTTCGCGATAGCGCTAAAAAAGTGAGTTTACACAATAAAAAACTCCGCGATTGCAAGGTTCATTTGGATAGTAAGCACGAACAAAAACTTGAAACAACTTTATTTATAACCGAAGGCGATTCGGCCAGTGGCTCAATTACTAAATCGCGCAATGTTGCAACTCAAGCTGTGTTTAGTTTAAAAGGTAAACCGCTGAATAGCTTTGGTTTAAGCAAAAAAATTGTCTATCAAAACGAAGAATTTAATTTGCTGCAGTCGGCTTTGAATATTGATGAAGATATGGACAATCTTCGTTATAATAACATTGTAATTGCTACTGATGCCGATGTTGACGGAATGCACATTCGTTTATTGTTGCTAACATTCTTTTTACAGTTTTACCCTGATTTAATTAAGCGTGGTCATTTGTACATTTTACAAACACCTTTATTTCGCGTTCGAAACAAAAAGAAAACTATCTATTGCT
>CAZTST010000018.1:11301-22901 GCA_964616585.1 uncultured Draconibacterium sp. | reverse complement strand
GAATAAATAATTTATCGTGGATACGCCAGTCATACCAAAAGGATAGTTCCCGTATCCAATCCTGAAAAATATCAAAAGCCCCAAAAAGCTCCACAAAAAGTGAAATTATAATGAGACTCATAGAAATTATTATCAGATCTTTAGAAGTACGTGTCGGCGTCATATTCACTTTCGCCAAACTTTTTATCCACTTTTCCATCTCTTTTAAGATTTAAAAATTAGCAGTATGCTTAATTAATTGAAATTATTTAGCAGCTCAAATCTAATAAAATAAAAGGACTGTGATAATTTTTCGTAAAAACAATGGTTATCAACAATTTTGAACCGTTTGTTAACCATGTTTTTACGTATTTATTTAGCTGAGCTTCAGACTTAACTTGCAGTTTTTTGTATTCCTTGAGTAAATAAATTGTATCGGCTTCTAATTCTTTTGGGTCTAAATTTTTAAGCATTTGGGCACTTAAATCATTAAAATCATCTTTAGTCGAACTAGGTTGAATTGTAGGTCGATTGCTTTTCATTGTCTCTAATTTTAATTTAAACCAGCGTTATTAGAAATATTAGATGGTATTAAATATTTAAATTTAGCACAATTACAGTAAATCAAATAATATATCTGGAAATTTCTTCAAATAAAGAGCTGTAAATAAGTTTTCTCTTCTGTTTCATCATTAAATTTATCCTAAAATAAATAAGAAATACAAACGATTGTAATAATACAAAAATTCCAATGACATATCAAGCACAATACATATATACAAATTTATATATGATAATTTATGAGTTAACATTGCGAGCGTGATTCGTTAGCAGGTAAACTTCATTTTATTCCCCAATTTTATTGTTTATCCATAAAAAACTATACCAGTGCCATTCATTTGATTTTGCGGCTGAGGCTGCCGTAACGGTATACAAGGTTCTTCTGGAATTTAATGGATGTACGGATTTTATTGTCAAAATATTTGTTTCCGAATTAAACGAAATGGCGTCCTCTTTTGTCCCACCGATAAAACACTGAAAAGAGTTTAAATTTATTAAACTCGGGTCAACCACCATAAGCAGAAGCGTGGGAGGATTCGAGGATTGAAGAACCGGATTTACAGGCTCAAGCAGTTGAACCGGCATAGCCTTCATTTCTAATTTTTGGATAAAGCCTTCGATATTCGCATAGATTCCGGCTACGGGAAAACGCGACAAAGCATAACGATCGCTGAAGGATGAAATGACCCCAGATTTTTGCGCAATAGCAGCCAGGTAGCCTTCCTTCTTCAGTATTTCCTGCATTTCGGGAGTATATTCGCCGTATGGAAAGGAATAGAGATTTGGTTTAAAACCAAACTTTTCAAGAAAAATGCTTTGCGATTTTAAAAGATCATTTCTAAAGGCATCCACCAATTCCCGCGGTTTTGAATTCACAAAATAAGCATGGGAATGCGAATGATTCTGAATTTCAATTCCTTCTTTCATCAGTTGTCTGATTTCTTCTTCCGAAAGAAAATCGCCCGACCCAAATTGATTGGTATTGATAAATAAAGTGGCCTTGTATCCATATTCACGAAGCAGCGGCATGCCGTTTTCGAGAAAAGATTTATAGCCATCGTCGATGCTTAGAACCACCGTTTTTTCAGGAATGGGTTTTGCGCTGTTTAATAAATCCACCGCTTGACCCAGTGTAATCACATTGTACTTGTTGTTTTTTAAATAATCCAAGTGCTTTTTGAAATCTTGTACTGAAATATTGGTGGATGGATAACGGGCATCGTCAAAACGATGATAGACAAAACAGGTAATTTGTCCGAGCTTAGGAGCGACATTTTCTGCTTTGCTTTGAGCTGTTGCAAAGACCGAAAACAACATAAATAATACAAGGAGTAGAAATCCATTCTTTGTTAAATTCTTCATGCTGTGAGTTTTTTCGTTTCTTTCCATTTTCCTTCGGGTATTTTGGATGACTCTGATTTTGTAATTCTTCTATCTAATCAAAGATACTGTTTTTTATATCATCAAAGGGGAATTGCATGGTTGGTGAATAGTGTGGACAAAGGTGGGTTTGAATTTTGGTGAGCTTAATGATTTAAAGTTGGATATTGAACTGATGGTGAGGAGAAGCCTGTGTTTGAATTTTGGTGAGCTTAATGATTTAAGCCAACTGATTTGTTAGCTGACAAACAGCTCATTGAGCCGAGTTTGCGAGCTCAACGATTTAAGTAAAAAGTCTACAAGCAATCATAATCGCTTTATTTCTGCGCCAGTAAAATCATATCCTTTGGACTCAGTACTTTTTTGTCATAACCGTAAAGCATTGAATTAATCATGGCCAGACCAATCTGAGTAGTATCCACAACTGAATTTGGAGAAATTGCCTTGATTGCTTTCACAAGCCACATAAAATAATCGTACATAAACTGATAGCTTTTGGTTCTGGATTTAATGCCTCTTAAAGGAATGATCATACCAGGCCTGAATGCAAAGGCTTTTTTGAAACCAAGGTTTAACAGATCGTTTTCCGTTTTTCCTTTCACGCGTGCCCACATCATACGACCTTTTTCTGAGGAGTCGGTACCCACGCCTGAGACATAATTAAACGTTATTTCCGGATTGATTTCGAACAGGGTGTTTGCTAGAGCCAGGGTATAGTCATAAGTAATTGTTCGGTAGGCTTCCTTGCTTAAGCCGGCAGCGCTTATTCCCAGACAATAAAAACAGGCATCGTAGCCAGAAAGTTCGCTCTTGAGTTTTGAGAAATCGGAAAAATCTGTGTGGATAAGTTCTTTTAGTTTTGGATGTGCGATTTCCACAGAACTTCTACCAATGTGTAATACTCCTTCTATTGAATTGTGGTCGAGGCATTCCAGTAAAACGCCTTTCCCAATCATGCCTGTTGATCCCGTGATGATGACTTTTTTCTTCATTTTATTGGGTTTAGAGATTATAGCACACAACTTTATTTTAGAATAGCCTATTTATAAGCATCTTGGTGTACAGCTTTAACAGCCCTTCCTGAAGGTTCATTTGCATTTTGAAATGATGCATCCCAAGCCAAAGCTTCCGGAGTACTGCATGCAACCGATTTAACAGAAGGCACACACAATGCAGCAGAGTCTGAAGGAAACAGCTCGCTAAAAATTGAACGATAACGATACTCTTCTTTCGACATAGGTGGATGTATAGGAAACCTAAATTTTGAATTTTTTAATTGTTCATCACTCACTTCTTCATTAGCCACGGCTTTGAGTGAATCAATCCATGAATAACCAACACCATCAGAAAACTGTTCTTTTTGGCGCCACACAATATCTTCAGGCAAACAATCTTCGAATGCTTTCCGTAATATCCATTTTTCCATTTTTCCACCACCTGCCATTTTATCTTTTGGATTTAATCGCATAGCAATATCCATGAATTCTTTGTCCAAAAATGGAACACGGCCTTCAATTCCCCATGCTGCAAGAGATTTATTGGCGCGTAAACAATCGTATAAATGGAGTTTGCTAAGCTTGCGAATAGTTTCATCATGAAATGCATTTGCATCAGGAGCTTTGTGAAAATACAAATAGCCACCAAATATTTCATCAGCACCTTCACCCGAAAGGACCATTTTTATTCCCATCGATTTAATTACTCTTGCTAATAAATACATTGGTGTTGATGCCCGAATAGTTGTAACATCGTAAGTTTCTAAATGATAAATTACATCTCGAATTGAATCCAAGCCTTCCTGTATAGTAAAATTAATTTCGTGATGAACAGAGCCGATGTGAGCAGCAACTTTACTAGCAGCTGCAAGATCAGGCGAGCCCAATAAACCTATGGCAAAAGAGTGTAATTGTGGATACCATGCTTGCATCTTATCGCCTGATTCAATTCTATTTGCAGCATATTTTTTAGTTATTGCAGATATAATAGAAGAATCCAATCCTCCAGAAAGAAGAACGCCATATGGGACATCCGACATTAACTGCCTGTGAACAGAATCTTCTAAAGCTTTCCTTAAAATAAGTGAATCAGATACATTGTTTTTTACATTTTCAAATTCTGTCCAATCGCGTTTGTACCATTTCTGCATTTCTTGCCCATCTTTGCTGAATATATAATGGCCGGGAAGAAATTCCTGAAAACGATTACAAACACCTTCTAAAGCTTTTAACTCAGAGGCGACATAAAAATTTCCATTAATATCCCATCCAATATATAAAGGGACAATACCCAGATGGTCGCGAGCTATAAAATAGGTGTTTGCTTCTTTATCGTACAAAACAAAAGCAAATATTCCATTTAAATCTTCAATAAAATTAATTCCTTTTTTTTTGTAGAGAGCTAGAATTACTTCGCAATCAGAATGGGTTAAAAATTCATAATCGGATAATTCCTTTCTTAATTCCTGATGATTATAAATTTCACCATTAACGGCAAGTATCAAGTTTTTGTCTTTACTGTATAAAGGCTGCCCTCCCGACTGTGGATCAACAATGGCAAGCCTTTCATGAGAAAGAATTGCTTTATCCGCACAATAAATCCCAGACCAATCAGGTCCACGATGACGTATTTTTTTTGACATTTCAAGGACAGTTGGCCTTAAATCGTTCGCATTGTCGTTTAAAGTAAAAACTCCTATAATTCCACACATAATTAATTTATTTTACTATTTCCCATTATAATAGCTAATCTTTTCCACTGCAAAAAACAGAAGTTGCGAAGATAATTCTTTTTCGCTCTACTGACCTAAGAAAATTTGTTGAAAAGCGAAGGGTATTGATCTCAATTTCTATGAGTTAGTAACTCTAATGCTATAAGCCATTTTCTTTCATGCAGGCTTATTGCTACTGCATGGTCGTACATGCAACCTCCTCATTTAATTTTATGACATAAAAAAAAGGAACCAGTAAACTGATTCCCTTAAGGGTCGGGGTGGCAGGATTCGAACCTGCGACCTCCTGCTCCCAAAGCAGGCGCGATAACCGAGCTACGCTACACCCCGAAATTTCAAGAACACCACCATTTTAAAAATGGCGGAGAAAGGGGGATTCGAACCCCCGGTACGTTTTCACGTACGCATGTTTAGCAAACATGTGGTTTCAGCCACTCACCCATCTCTCCAGAGGTTTCAATGAACCTTACAATGCTCTTTGCATTTGCGATTGCAAAAATAGAGTTTATTTTTAATCAAGCAAGCAATTCTAACAATTAATTTAAAAGAAATTGAATATCTTCAGAACTGCTATATTCTTTTGTTTCTAAGCCTTGTTTAAACACTCGTAAATTGCGACTTCCAATATGCTTAATTGATTCTCCTTCAACACGTAACAAACATGCTTCTCGCAAACCTGCAACATAAATATAAGGATTTACTGCTAAAAATTCATTAATTCTTTGTTCGCGAGTTTCTCCACCATGTCCTTCAGGATTTGCATCCAAATAATGTGGATTGATTTGAAATGGAATTACATTTAAACAAATGAAACTTTCAGGTTCGATAATTGGCATATCGTTGGTTGTGCGAAGTGTTGGGCAAGCAACATTAGAACCTGCACTCCAACCTATATATGGAAGCCCTTCAAGCACTCTTTCGCTAATAGCATCCATTATCTTCATCTTATGCATCATATACACTAAATGGAAAGTATTACCGCCACCAACGGCGATGGCTTCTGCATCTTTAACAGCTTTTACAGGATGTTTCTCACGATGAATGGAATACAAATCGTATCCTAACTCTGCAAAAACTGCTTTGACTCGAGTTTCATAAGCATCAAAACTTGCAGTTAAACCATTATCAGAAAGATTAACTCCGGCATAAGGAATAAACAAGACTCGCTTGGCTGTTGTTTCCTGCAAAAACGATTTTATATATTCACGAGGCCAACCTAAATAAGCTTCACCATAATTAGTTGAATTGCTGATTAATAAAAGATTTCTTTTCATAATATATATCTTTATTTGAAGTAATTGTATTTGCTATAAAAGTACAGCTTTTGGTTGGATTTATTTTTGAAAAAGGAGATTTGTAAAAAAAATAAGAAATAACAATTAACTAACTCGGTACAACTCTGTGTCTTCTTAGTTTATCTCCGTGAAATAGCTCTTGCACAAAGATTCCCAAAGAAGCACAGAGTGACACGAAGAAAAATATTATTTTATCCAATTAGCGATTATTGTTACAACTCAATAAAAGAGCGATTATTAGAAATGATTTTACAAAACCATATCATCAAAACGCAAAACAGTATTTTTGCCTTTTGATTTAAAATATTCGCGTAGATTACTTTCCGCTCCGGAATATGTTGCCATAACAAAATCGCCACCCCAAGCACCAAGAGATTTTATTTCGCCCGGAAAATCGGAAAAGAATTGCTTCTTGATGCGATCGATTCCTAAAACTTTTGATAAAATATTTTCGTGCTCCAAAAGAGCTTTATCAAAATCCACAAGATCCATAGCTCCTGCAATTATTCGACTCAAGCTTGAAACCTCGCCAACATCTTGTTGATTGGCTTTTACTTTAGTTTTATAAGACTTTACACTTTCCTCTGAATTCTTTTTGCTGTTTAAATGCACAAAGTAAAGCTGATCTTTAAATTGTGGCTGAAAATCAATTGAAGATATTTCAGGTTTGCCATCAATTAATTGGTAAAAAAATGGGCTATTTGAACGGGCAGCTGCAACATCAAAACCTGAACCATTAGATGTTTCTTTTGATAAGCTATAAGGGTCAACATCAAGCCAATAACCAATATTAGAAAGAAGAGTTGAACTGCTGCCAAGTCCCCAGTTTTTATCAAAATCAAGATTGGTTCGAATAAGTATCCCTTTTTGATTATCGACAGTAATATTTCCTAATTCAAACGCTTTTTTAAGAATTTTCTTTAGATGAAGAGCCAGTTTCTGATCGTTGGTATGAATAATATTAAAAAGTCGGGAACCAAAACTCACATGCAACCAACCTTTATTTAATACATGAGCTTCCCAACGAATGCCTGAAAAACTATCGTGCAAACTAACATCAAGTCTTTGTCCAAATTTTGTAGGTACTGCCATGGCCAAAGCGCCGTCCAGCACAAGGTATTCTCCGGAGATTAATAATTTACCGTTTGAATGAAAAGCCTCTATATTCACCTTAGATTATTTTCGTAATATTTTCAAAAGATTTTCAACAGCAACAAACGAAACTTTTTCTGTTTTAAAATGCTCTACCGCAGCATTTTTCTCTTGTTCTGTCGCGGCAAAGGTATTCAAAATATTTAATAAATGCATCTTCATATGTCCTTTTTGTATGCCTTTAGTAGTTAAAGAACGTAAAGCACCAAAATTATTGGCCAATCCGGTAACTGCAGCTATTTGCATCAAATCCTCGGCAGAAGGATCGCCAAGCAATTCGAGGGTAAATTTAGCAAGAGGATGCAAATTGGTCAAACCACCAACAGTTCCCATAGCAATAGGCAGCAAAAGTGTATATCTAAAAATACCATTTTCTATTTTAATCGAAGTTAAACTTCTGTACCGGCCATCTCTAGCAGCAAAAGTATGTCCGCAAGCTTCAACCGCACGAAAATCGTTGCCTGTAGCTAGTACTACTGAATCTATTCCGTTGAATATCCCTTTATTATGTGTAGTTGCTCGATGTGGATCAACAGTAGCAATCTGAACTGCTTTTTCGAATTTCCAGACAAATTCTTCGGCCGACATATCTTTATCTATAGCATCAAATTCTTCTACGGGGCATTCTACCCATGCTTCGACTAAACATTCAGGCGTATAGTTTGAAAGAATCGACATAATAACATTAACTTCCTTTTCAGTAATTTCTTTTTTGCGTACAACAAAATCTTTTAATATCGCTGCAAATTCTTCAAGACAAGAATTTATAAAATTAGCACCCATCGCATCTTGAGTGTCAAATTTTGCTTTTAATTGATAATAGTCTGGAATTTCATTCCTCATATCAACAAGTTCAATATCCAAAATTCCTCCACCACGCTCACGCATATTTTTTGTGATATCGTTGGTGCCTGCAATTAGAACTTGTTTTAATTCAGGGAAATGAGCTTGCATCTCTTCTTTTTTGCCTTTCCAAAGAAAGTGAACCTGACCAATTTTGGTTGTTGAAATAATTCGAGTATGAAAGCCTCCACGAGTTGACCAAAATTTAGCACTATTTGAAGCAGCCGCTACTACTGAACTTTCTTCAATGACCATTGGAATCAAATAATTTTTCCCATTAATCATAACATTAGGAGCTATACCAAATGGAAAATGGAAATTTGAAATAGTGTTTTCGCTAAACTCGTCAAAAAGTTTTTGATGTTCTTCTTTGTGAAACCAAAAAGATGTTAAGAAATCACTAGTCTCTTTTGGATTTTTAAAGTAGCGTGCTACTTCGTTAATTTTTTCTTCTTTTGATAGTTTTGAGAAACCTGTGATTATTTGTTTTTCCTTCATTATTCTCTAATAGTTAAAAAAGCATTAGCCATTATAAGTCCTTTTTTTAGATAAGACACATAATTGCTTAGTTTTGAATAATCGTCGTTTGCATACTTTAAAAAGGCCGATGCCTGGCCAAAAATAGCAGGATATTTTAATTTTTTCATTAGATAATATCCTTCTAACCAATTACTTATGCCTCCTGAGATAATAATGCTTTTCTTACTCATAACTGCAAAAAGTAAGTCGTTTAAATACTTAACCATTTCTTCGGCTGTATGACCAATAGTGGTTAATGGGTTTAGTAGTTCTTGCTTTATTTCATCAGATCTAAAGAGCTCCATTTGAGCAAAATTTGT
Organism: uncultured Draconibacterium sp.; assembly: GCA_964616585.1. Lineage (GTDB taxonomy): Bacteria > Bacteroidota > Bacteroidia > Bacteroidales > UBA12170 > UBA12170. The sequence goes on along the minus strand of CAZTST010000018.1, from coordinate 14,124 downwards.
TCCTCCAAAAGCTCCAAATTCTAATCCGGCAATGTTTAAATCCATCAAGGCTTCTAAACTTTTGGGGCCTATTCCTTGCCCTACTTCTTTTACTAAAACAGGAAAATCTACTTTTTCCAGAAGCCTTTCTAATGTTTCGATTGGTGAAAATAGGAAACGGTCACCTTCAGGTTGTAAATATTCCTGAACAGGATTAAGATGAACAAAAAGGCCATCTACGCGAAGTGAATTAATAAGTTCAAATAATTTATCTTCTTCACCTTTTTTAAGCAATTCTTCTATTTGAGCAATGCCAAGATTGGCCAACAATGGTAAGTCATCACCAATTATCGGACGCATATTAAAATCGCTAAAACGCGATTTATCTTCTAAAAGCGGACGACAAGAACCTAAACCCATTCCCATTCCATATTCGCGACAAACTCTGGCGAGATTTGTATTGATATTTTTGGCTTGAGCAGTTCCACCAGTCATACTTGAAACCCAGACTGGCATTTTAAGCTTTTTTCCTAAAAAATCCATCTCCGGCAAATCCTCTAATGGATGAGCACTTAAAGCAGGTTCGTAATTGAATTTTTTATTCAAAAAATCTTTACTGATCTGAGAGCGTAAAGCTAAGTCGATATGGTCTTTTTTTCTGGATTCCATAATTATCGCGCAAATATACGGATTTAGGAGAAGTTATAATTAGTCCTCTCAGGAAATTAAAAAAAATATATAAATGCCACCAAGACACCAGAACACCAATCCGCCGGCTGGCGGATTCGTGCTTTAGTGATTTTAGCCAAAGGCATCCCTTCGGGAGTGGCAGAAAAAAATTCGGCGCAAAACCAATAGTCAATTTTATAGTGTATTACTCTCCTAAAAAGAAAAGCCCCTGCAAAAACAGGAGCTTTAAAAATATATATTGAGTTTAAAAATGCAATTGGAATTACATCATCCCTGGCATTCCACCACCCATTCCGCCCATAGCGGCAGGATTCATAGCAGAAGCATTTGGATCTTTATGTTCAGAAATAACAACTCCTGTTGTTAGTAGCATTCCGGCTATCGAAGCAGCATTTTCCAAAGCAACACGAGTAACTTTAGCAGGATCTATTACACCCGCTTCGTAAAGGTTTTCGTATTTTTCAGTATGAGCGTTAAATCCAAAGTCGCCTTTGCCTTCTTTTACTCTGTTAACAACTACACTGCCTTCCATTCCTGCGTTTTCAACTATCTGACGCAAAGGCTCTTCTAAAGCACGACGAATAATTGCTATACCTGTTTTTTCATCTTCATTATCTGCTTTAACTTTATCAAGCGCAGAAATAGAACGAATTAATGCAACACCGCCACCGGGAATAATTCCTTCTTCGATAGCTGCACGAGTAGCGGCCAAAGCATCGTCGAAACGATCTTTTTTAGCTTTCATTTCCATTTCAGAAGCAGCACCAACATAAATTACAGCAACACCACCGGCTAATTTAGCCAAACGTTCTTGCATTTTTTCTTTGTCGTAATCAGAAGTAGTAGTTTCTATTTGAGCTCTAATTTGATTAACACGTGCCTGAATTTGGTCAGAAGCACCTTTTCCACTGACAATAGTTGTATTGTCTTTATTGATTACAATTTTTTCAGCTTCGCCTAATTGTTCAAGAGTTGCGTCTTCTAATTTGTATCCTTTTTCTTCGGAAATAACAATACCACCTGTTAAAATGGCAATATCTTCTAACATTTCTTTTCTGCGATCGCCAAAACCGGGAGCTTTAACAGCAGCAATTTTCAAAGAACCTCTTAAACGGTTAACCACAAGAGTTGCTAATGCTTCAGATTCAACATCTTCAGAAATAATTACTAAGGCACGACCAGTTTGAGCTGCTTTTTCTAAGATAGGAAGCAATTCTTTCATTGCGGAAATCTTTTTATCATAAATCAAGACAAAAGGATTTTCGTAAACAACTTCCATTTTTTCAGTATTTGTGACAAAGTATGGAGAAATATATCCACGATCGAATTGCATACCTTCAACAACTTCAACACTGGTTTCGATTCCTTTAGCTTCTTCGATAGTGATAACACCTTCTTTTTTTACTTTAGCCATTGCGGTTGCAATCATATCACCGATAGCAGTCTCATTATTGGCAGAAATTGTGGCAATTTGACGTATTTTTTCGTTGCTGTCGCCAACTTCAATTGATTGGCTTTTTAGATTTGCCACTATGGCTGCAACAGCTTTATCAATACCGCGTTTCAAATCCATTGGATTTGCTCCGGCAGTAACATTTTTCAAACCAGTTGTAATAATAGCCTGCGCCAAAACAGTAGCAGTAGTTGTACCGTCGCCTGCTAAATCGTTGGTTTTTGAAGCAACTTCTTTAACCATTTGAGCACCCATATTCTCAACAGGATCAGTTAGTTCAATTTCTTTAGCTACAGTAACTCCATCTTTAGTGATGGATGGTCCGCCATATGATTTTTCAATAATTACATTTCGACCTTTAGGTCCTAAAGTCACTTTTACTGCATTTGCCAGAGCGTCAACGCCTTTTTTTAATGCTTCGCGTGCTTCGTAATCATAAATAATATCTTTTGCCATAATTATAAATTTTATCTTTTGTTGTTTAAATTCTTTTAAATAATTGCTAAAATTTCTGTTTCCTGCATAATTAAATAATCAGTTCCTTCAAGATTTACTTCGGTACCAACATATTTTCCATATAGAACGGTATCGTTTACTTTAACAGTTAATGCTTTATCGTCTATCCCTTTACCAACAGCTATTACCAATCCTTTGAGAGGTTTTTCCTTTGCCGTATCCGGAATTATAATGCCGCCGGCGGT
>CAZTST010000018.1:0-11291 GCA_964616585.1 uncultured Draconibacterium sp. | reverse complement strand
TGTACTTGCCGTACAGAACGACGTTTTTTTTCTTGACGCTCATCGCGCCGCGGTTGCCGCTGTCGAGCATCTTGCCCGGGCCGACAGCGATGACGGTGCCCATGAGCGGTTTTTCCTTGGCGCTGTCCGGCAGGACGATGCCGCCGGCGGTTTTTTCTTCAGCAGCTAATGGTTTAACCAAAACCCGATCGCCTAGTGGTTGTATCTTCATATTTAAAATCTTTTATTGTTATAGAGAAGGCAATTATCGAATATTGTGCCAAAGGTAAAAGCAAAAAAAAATGTCAGACTGTGTGACAATCTGACATTCTAAAAATTTCTTTATCCTGATTAATTTTGATCTTCAGGTGGTGGTGTTGGAATATTTATTGGTTGTGTGTTTTCAATTTGATCACGCAATTCTGTATCTATTGTTCCTTCAACATTTTGAGAACGTGGAATTACAAAGATTGAGAACAAACTTAAAACAAGCAAAACGATTGCTAATGTCCAGGTTGATTTTTCGAGGAAATCGGCAGTTTTACGCACACCCATATATTGATTATTACCGGAAAAATTAGAAGCCAAACCTCCGCCTTTAGAATTCTGTACCAATACGACCAACATTAATAATATGCTGGTAATCAAGATTAAAACTGAAACAATTATATAAGCACCCATTGCTTTGTATTTTTAATTAATTTTATTTTTATCTAATTCTTGAATTAGGGCTGCAAAGTAACTACTTTTTTCCGGATTATTCAAGCTTAAAATTTGATAAATTTCTTTCGCTTTTTCAAGGTTTCCCTGATCTCTATATATTTTTGCAAGAGTTTCAGTTACAAAAGTTCCATCATCGAATAAGCTTTCTTGTGCTGCAATATCCGGATCGAAAAATGCAATTTTTTCAGGACGCGAAATACTTGGTTCGACCCGAATAAATTTATCAATCAAATCCAATTTATTCAAAAGTGGCATCTTATCGTCAGTTTGCTCTTCTTTTTCAGTTCCTTTTTCGATTGAGATGTCGGATTGGGCGGCTTCAATCTCTGACAAACGATTTTTTACTTTTTGCAAAAGTTCTGCCTTTGAACGTATTTTGTTTCGTTCATTTATCAGCTCATCGTAAGCGATGATATCCGATTTTTTTTCGTAATCAAATTTCTCAACTTTTAAAGGTGAAGGTATGCTTTTAATTTCATCTTCCTCAATATCAATAACTTTTATTGATATTTCTTTTTCAATTTCAGGTAATTGAACTATTTCAGCAATTATAGGTTCAGCTTCTTTTTTAACAGAAGGGTCAACTTTTAATTCAGTTTTGTCAAGAATAATAATCTTTGGTTTCTTTAAATCCTCAATTTGCTTTTTCAGTAATCGTCGGTCAGATGCATAGGTGGCAGTTTTCTGCAATTGTTCACCAAACCTAATATCCTGAGTGTTAGCAAGATTAAACAAATATATAAGCTGAATATTTTGAGAGTATGGAAAAAGCTGTACTAACCTTTGAATTTCTTCAAGCGAAGCTTGATTTAAGGTTTGTGGATTAGAGATGTATTCTAAAAGCCTTTTCGTATTCATTATTACCAGTTTACAACTGCTTTATTAAAAATATCATCAATCAGAATTTCCTTTATCACATCAACTAATCCATCCTGAACACTAGTCAAGTCCAAATCGCTGGAATAATCTTCGTATGCAGTAAAATTAGTTTCAAAATTTTTATCAGGTTCTATTAAGTTAGTAAATTTTACACGAATTGTAACGGTTAATCGAGTTAGGGCTGCGAAATCGTTGCCTTGGATGGCCTGAGGACTTGTTCTGTAGTTTGTAATTTCTCCTTCGAATTGCAGATCGCCACCACTAGGAATTAATGTTAAAGAAGATTGGGAAGTAAATCTGTTGCGAAGCCCTGTTGTAATAGTTTCGCTAAGGGTTGGATTTACAAAATCTGCGTTATTTTCGAAATAATTAATACTAATGGTCTTAGCGGCCAAAGGAATTGATGCTCCTGTAAATGAATAGCTTATGCAGGAATTGAGCAAAAAAGTACTCAAAACCAAAACGAAAATATTAATCTGTTTCCTTTTCATTTATAGGATATTATATTCCTTAATTTTACGATATAGTGTACGCTCAGAAATTCCTAAATCTTTGGCAGCCTCTTTTCTTTTTCCTTTATGCTTTTCGATGGCTTTTCTAATCAATGCTTCTTCTTTTTTTTGAATCGATAAAGATTCTTCTATTATATCGGCACTTGAATTTATTGAGTCAAACACCTGATCATCAAAACTTTCAACATCAAGTTCATCTTCTTCTGTATGAGAATTTTTTAACTGTTCTGTATTTCGAATAATTTCATAACCTGTATCTAATTTTCGCATCAAATCAGTTTCGCTTTCTTTAGGCTTAGTTCCTCCACCTTCGCGATGAAGCATTTCGAGCACAACTTTTTTTAAATCATTTAAATCGCGCTTCATATCGAAGAAGACTTTGTATAATAAATCGCGCTCGGAAATATTCTCATTCTCTCCTTTATTATACAACATTGGCAAATCGCGATTGTATGTGTCAGGCAAATATTTAGCCAGAGTAATTGCATCAATTGCTTTCTCCTGCTCTATTATTGAAATTTGCTCAGTAATATTTTTCAATTGACGAATATTTCCATCCCATCGATAGCGAAGTAATATTTTAAGCGCTTCATCATCGAGGCGAATAGTCGGCATACGATATTTCTCGGCAAAATCGCTTGCAAATTTTCGAAACAACACATGAATATCTTCTTTACGTTCGCGCAAAGAGGGAATTTGAATTGGAACAGTATTCATGCGATAATAAAGGTCTTGTCGGAATTTACCTTTAGAAATTGCTTCCGGAATATTAACATTTGAGGCAGCAATAACTCTAACATTGGTTTTCTGACCTTTTGAAGAACCAACTTTCATAAACTCACCACTTTCTAAAACACGCAAAAGACGAACTTGTGTTCCAAGAGGAAGCTCAGCTACTTCGTCTAAAAAAATAGTTCCTCCATCGGCAACTTCAAAATAACCTTTTCGTGCATCATGAGCTCCTGTAAAAGAACCTTTTTCATGTCCAAACAATTCAGAATCAATTGTTCCCTCGGGAATGGCGCCGCAGTTAACGGCAATATAATTACCATGTTTTCGACTACTTAAACTATGAATAATTTTTGGAAACACTTCCTTTCCTACACCACTTTCGCCGGTAATTAACACCGTTAAGTCTGTTGTAGCAACCTGCACGGCAATATCCAAAGCTCGGTCAAGTAAACTTGAATTACCTATTACACCAAATCGTTGTTTTATAGTTTGCAAATCCATTTTTCTTTTTTTTATTGGATTTTTCGACCCTTAAAATTACAAAGAATCTCAAATACATTTTGGCTATCGCCGAATAATAGCGCCTAAATCTTGTTCGAACACCTGTATAAGATTATTCATCAACTTGTCTATTTGCTTGTCATTCAAAGTTTTATCATTGTTTTGTAAGAAAAAACTAATGGAATAAGATTTTTTTCCATCGCCCAATTCCTGACCTTCGTAAATATCGAACAAATTTACCGACTTTAGGATTCTCTTTTCAACTTTATAGGCTAAAAGTTCAATTTTTTCAAACTTCACACTCTTATCCAAAACAAGTGCTAAATCGCGACGAACAATTGGGAATTTAGGAACTTCTTGATACTGAACATCATGCTGTTTAACTGTTTTCAAAATATTTTCCCAATTAAAATCGGCATAGAAAACAGCTTGTTTAATTCCAATACTTTTTAAAACTTTTTGATTAAGCTCGCCAAATTCTACCAAAGACCTAGTATTAAAAGAATAGCGTAATCCCTCAGAAAAATAGTTTTTAATGTCTGTATCAACTGTCAACGCCAAAATGTCGAATTGAAGCTTTTTCAAAATATGCAGCACTGCTAATTTTAAATCGTAAAAATTGATTTGTTTGACTTGATTATTCCATGATTCAGGTGTTTTTCTACCTGTAATTAACAAAGAAAGATGCTTTTCTTCGGTATAGCGTTTTTCTACTTTTTCAGCTTCTGCATTTACAAAATAATAAGATTTACCAAATTCGTAGAATTTTATATCTGAGTTTTTACGATTGATATTATAAAGAATGGTTTCAAGACCTCCATACAAAAGCGACTGACGAAGAATATTTAAATCGCTACTCAGCGGATTTAAAATTACAACACTTTGTTTAGAATTAAAGTCTGGATTGTTGTCGTAATAACCAGCTTTAGTTAAAGAGTTATTCATAGATTCAGCAAAACCATTATTCGATAAATAATCGGACACTATATTTTGAAGTTTCTCGTTATCAGGTTTTTTAGTATAAGAAAGTGCAGAATGAACACTTTCAGAAAAATCGATATTATTATAACCATAGATACGTAGAATTTCTTCGATAACATCAGCTTCGCGAGTAACATCAACTTTAAAAGTTGGTATTTCCAGAAGCAAACCATTTTCATTTTCTTCAACTACTCTAATGTTCAAATCTGTCAAAATTGATTTTATTGTTTCAACAGGTATCTCCTTACCTATCAATCGCTTAACATTTGCAAAGTTTATGCTTACATTCCAAGGATTTATTTTTTGAGGATATACATCCTTTATTTCGCTTGAAATTTCAGCGCCTGCCAATTCTTTAATTAGCATAGCTGCTCTTTTTAGCGCAAATATTGTAATATTTGGATCAGCTCCTCTTTCGTAACGAAAAGAAGCATCGGTTTTCAAACCATGAAATTTGGAAGTTTTACGAATGCCTGAAGCTTCAAAATATGCGCTTTCCAAAAACATTCGTTTGGTTTTGACAGTAATTCCAGAATTCAAACCACCAAAAACTCCACCAATACACATGCCTTGTTGAGTATTGCAAATCATTAAATCAAAGCCTGAAAGCTCACGTTCTACCTCATCCAATGTAACAAATTTGCTTCCTTTAGGAAGTTTTTTGATGATAACTTTTTTTCCTATAACAGCATCAGCATCAAAGGCATGCAAAGGCTGCCCGGTTTCATACATCACAAAATTAGTGATATCAACAATATTATTAATCGGGCGAATGCCGATGGCTAATAGTTTGTTTTTCAGCCAATCAGGCGATTCCTTAACTTCGATATTTGAAAGTGTAAGACCGGAATATCGAGGACAAGCTTGAGTGTCTTCAACTATAACATCAATATCTAAACTATTATTATCTGCCTTAAAATCAGATATATCGGGGAGTAATAATTTCTTATCGCGATTTCCGTTCATCTGATTTACAACAGCCACCAAATCGCGAGCAGAGCCAATATGCGAAGTAGCATCGGAGCGATTTGGTGTAAGACCAATTTCAAATCTATAATCATCTTCAATATTGAAATAGTCTTTTGCTTTTGAGCCAATAATTGCAGAATTATCTAAAACCATAATTCCATCATGCATGCTTCCAAGACCTAATTCATCTTCGGCACAAATCATTCCTTCAGAAATCTCACCTCGGATTTTTGACTTTTTTATTTTGAATCCATTTTCGCCATCGTACAAAGTTGTTCCAACAATTGCAACTGCCACTTTTTGACCAGCTGCAACATTAGGAGCTCCACAAACAATTGGCAGTATGCTACCGTTTCCTATATCAACGGTTGTAACACTCAGAGTATCAGCATTCGGATGCTTTTCACAAGTAAGAACCTTTCCTATAACAACGCCTTCAAGTCCACCTTTAATAGTTTGAATACGTTCCATTTTTTCAACTTCCAATCCACAATCCGTTAACATTTTCTCTACCTTTTCGGCGGCGATAGCTAATGATATATATTTTTTTAACCAATTGAAGGATAAATTCATTTTCTTTTTTCTTTTTCGAATGCAAAATTAGTATTTTTTTTGAGACCAAATTACGATTACAAAGGTATGGTAGCGGTTTATGGCTATTTCAGTATAAGATGCGCTGGAAATATTTTTTGCCAGTAGAGTAGAGCACAGTGTCTCGTCCTAAAATAGGTTTACACTTCTAAAGTGTAAAAGATGAAAAAAGCAGAAAAAACACATCAGGACAAATAGTTGCAACTCTTGCTAATGAACAAAAAGAATATTGTGATTGTGAATTAACTTTTTAAATCAATGTTTTTTAATTCAAGAATTAAGAACAGTTTTACCTAATGCTATTTTTGTAAAAAACCGATAAGAATAACAAGTATAATAATTCCTGCTAAAGCCAGATAGGAAAAGATATTCCCGAAATTTAAAGTATAGCCAAAAAAAGGCTTACTCTTTGGAACAATGATTCTTGGATCATTGGGGTTATAATAAAAAATACCGCTCCTATTATTGGGATTTTTGTCTAGCAAATCGTAATTTTCAGTTGTTTTCTTTGTTTTCATTGTATTTTTGTTTTGTGCAATTGTAAAGATAATAAAAAAGATTTATAAAAAATCAATTAACATATTCCCTTCAAAACCTTCGCACCTTCTAAAATAAAACGCATCTCAACAGCATTTTGTAAACTTAAAGTTTGAGTTTTTTTCTTTTTTAGCAGCACTTTCTGTAAGTAAAAATCGGTTTTATTAAATCTTGCTTCTAATATTTCTGTATTAAAAATGTAATTGTTAGAAGTTTCAGTAAGAGAGATATTTACAGTGTCATTTTTGTAATTGAGAATAAAATCCTTCTCATGCTTTTCTAAGAAATACCCTTCTTTATTTTCGTCATAACTTTCTTTTGATAGATAAATATGCGGCTTGTCTTTGTATGGTTCTCCGGCAGTTGGGCAAAAAGTTGTGCAATTGCCACATTCGTTGCAAAAATCGGCAATATTTAAAATTTGCTGTTTTTGTTTAATTGTAAAATCTTGGTCAGGGAGAAGTGTAAATTGCTCATTTTCAATTCGCAGTTTTTGCATTTTTATTTTCTGCGGTTCTACTTCATAATTGAAATTTGCTCTATTCGGACAAACGCTAACGCAAATATTGCAATAATCGTCGCAAGCTAAACAACGCGAAGCTTCTTGCATAATTTGCTCCGCTGTAGTTATAATTTTATGGTTAGCCTCTCCAAATACTCTTTTAGAGCGATTGTGAAGATGCTTTTGATTGTTAATTTCTTTATTCTCTTTTTTGAATGAAAAATGATGTTCGAGTTCGGCAATTTTTATAATTTCTTCGGCCATTTTTTGCCCATCGCCAACAGCTTGAACAATACTTGCAGCTCCATGTCGAGCGTCACCGCCAAGAAATACATTTCCTGAGTGCAATAAGTCGGAATCCTTGCTTAATCTCAAAATATCGTCATCGGAAAATGGAAGATTAACATTCTGGCCAATAGCAGGAATAATTGCGGTGGCTTTCAAGTCGAATGGCTGTGCATTAGCAGGAAAAACATTTAAGCGACCATCAGCGCCAGCCTTCTCGCTTAATTGCATAGGCTGACAACGAAGAATCATATTACCATCATTTTCAATTATTTCTAAAGGACTCAATAAATTCATGAATTTAATTCCTTCTGCTTTTGCCTCGTGAATTTCTTCTGCATCGGCTGGCATTTGAGCTAAAGAACGTCGGTAAACAATTGTTGTATCGCCTTGTCCTTTCTGAAGTTTTTTAGCAGCACGAGCAACATCCATCGCGGTATTTCCACCACCAATAATAATTACATTGTCGCCCAAATTCAAAGGTTTATTTTTCTTAAAGTCAGCTAAAAAATCCAAAGAGTCTAAAATCATTTTTGCATCTGCACCCGGAATTTTAAGCGTTTGCATATTTTGAGCGCCCACAGCAATATATATGTAATTGTATTCAGCTTTTAAACGATTATAAAACTTTTGGTCAACAGCTGAATTATAATGAATTTCAACACCTAAACTTTCTATTCTTGCAATATCTTCATATAAAGCATTGTTTGGCATTCGGAAACTTGGAATTGCTTTGTGCACCAATCCTCCTGCTGCATTTTCGCTTTCAAATATCTCCACTTTACAACCTTCGAGTGCTAAGAAATAAGCAGCTGATAATCCGGCAGGACCAGCTCCTATAATTGCAATTTTTATTCCGTTTGATTCAGGAGCTGATAAAATATCGTCATTAGCATATTGACTAACAAAATTCTTTATCTCTCTAATTTGTATTGGATTATCATAATTTATTCTTGTGCATTTGCTTTGACATGTATGTTCACAAACCAAACCTAAAGTTTGAGGAAAGGCATTGTTTCTTAAAATTACATTGAAAGATTTTTGAAAATCGCCTTTTGCAGCATAATGTAAATATTCCGGAATATTTTGCGTGGTCGGACAAGTATCAACACAAGGAGCTGATATGCAATCGAATATATTTAATTCTTTTGCCGTTTTAATATTTTTTTGTTCGAAAATATGATAAGCATAAGCTTTGTTTTTAATAACGGCTTTTGCATACTCTTGTAATTTATTAAGATGATAAATTCTATTTTCTTTTGATAATTCTTTTAATCCTTTAAGCTTATTATCCTTTAAATGCTGTTGGATATTTTCTGCATATTGAGTCATTCGACTGTAAGCTCCCGGTTTCAATAAATCTGAAGACACCGTAATAGGCTGTATGCCGCAATCCAAAACATCGGCAATATTAAAAGCATCGATACCTCCTGAAAAACTTATGTCTAAACAACCTTCAAATTCAGTTTGCAAGCGAGCCGCTACATTTATACTAATTGGATGCAAAGCTCTGCCACTCAAATACATCATATCTTCTTTTGCATCAAAAACTGATTTTTGGTTTTTAACTTCCAAGGTATTTGTAAGCTTCAATCCAAAATGAACACCTATTTTTTGAGCTGATTTTTCAAGATTTTTGATAATTGATATAGCATCCGTATATTTTAAGTCGTGCTCAAACGCCAAATCGGGCACTTGGACGGACCAATTAAGCTTGACGTTTAGTATGTTACGTAAATCTTCCGCACCCAAAAGAGTTGGGTTAAGCTTTACTATGGTATTAAGTTTCTTTTCTTCGATTAAATATTGAGCGATTTCTTCAATTTCATTGGCTGGGCAACCGTGCATGGTCGATAAAGTTATATTATTCGAAATTTGAACAGGAATATTTATCGAATCAATTTCAGGGTAAATACTTCGGATTTTATTTTTCTTTTCTTCCAATTCGCTTGAACAATCATTCATTTTATCAAAAAACCATTGAACATTTTCCTTTAAAATTCCTTTTAAATCGTAACCAACACTCATATTAAAAATTGTTTCGGGGCTTTTTCCCCAACTCAATTTATGATTTAAAACATGAATAATAATCCAGGCATTAAGATATTCATCAAAACTCTGTTGAACTCTTAATTCTTGCGACCATTCGCAATTATAACCCTCGTCTTGCATATCAATACAAGGTTTGCTAATATCCAGTTTGTCAAGGGTTTGAATAGTTTTAAGTTCTATATATCGAGCGCCGAAAAGCCATGAAGAAACTATATTTTGCGACAATTGTGTATGTGGTCCGGCGGCAACGCCATAAGGTGTTGAAAGTATATTTCCGAATCGCTTTATTTTTAAACCTTTAAAATTATTAGGGTTGACAAAAAGGTGTTTCGACAAGCCTAAAACTTCATCAGATGATTTGAGTTCGTATAAAATTCTTTTTAAGAGATCAAGAAGAGATATTGGATAAAATTGATCAGTCATATTTATTTATTTTGCTATAAATTTACAAAAGCTAATTGAGTTGCCAAAGCTAGTTTTTTCACAGATAAAAAAAAATGACCATAATTCAAATAATCAGAGATAAAACATTATTTTTGCTTTTTATTGTGAAATAATCCTTCGGGCTAAAAAATTAGAAAAATGAAAATTGCATGGAAACTATTTTTATTGGTAGTGATAGTTGTACTGGGATATATGGTTGTTGAAAGCATTATGGAACCTGTACGTTTTAACAAAGAAAAAGATAAACGTGAGCAAACAGTTATTCGTAAGTTAGAAGATATTCGAGCCGGTGAATTGGCCTACAGAAGAATTAACGGAAAATATACTGCCAGCTGGGATACTTTAATTAATTTCTTGAAAAAAAATGAGTTCTTTATTGTTAAAGAGCTTGCAGATCCTAACGACACTACATATACCAAAACAATCCGTGATACATTAGGCACTATTAAAATTGTTGATTCATTGTATGGTAATCGTACAAATTTCAATATCGATCATTTGAAGTACGTTCCAATTCCAACAAAATTCTTTGCTAATGAAACCTTTGAATTGCGAGCCGGTAAGATTGAAAGAGGTGGTGTTCCTGTTCAAGTTTTCGAATGCCAGAGTCAATATCAAGTTATGCTAAAAGGGCTTGATAATCAGTTGATTTTGAATTTAATAAAAGGGGTAAAGGAGATGAATAAATATCCCGGCCTAAAAGTTGGTTCTCTTACTGAAGCATCAACCGAAGGAAACTGGAAATAAACGAATATGCCTTTGCCTACACCTATTAAAGCAACGGCTCAGTTTATTGATCGGGATTTTCGGGTCGATTATACAAAAAATAATAGATTATCCATTCAGCTCAGGCTGGATGGATTTTCTTTTGCCCAAATAGATAGTATCTCTAAAAAGGTTTTACTTATTGAAGACTATCAGTTTTCGCTTATGTTGGGCGATGAGATTCTTTCTCAAAATGAAAAGGCGAATCTTGGTTTGGAAGATTTTCTTGCTGAAAAGCAAATTCACCGTCAGGATTTTAAAAGCGTTCATATTGTTATTGATAACAACTTTTTTACATTAGTTCCTTTAATTTTGTTTGAGGAAACTCATGCCGGGGATTATCTAAACCATATTCAAAAAATACCGAAAAATTTTTTGATTAAAACTGATGGGCTTGCTTTTTTAGAAAGCAAGAATGTGTATGCTGTTTACGCTCCACTTTTTTATAATATCTCCGATCGATTTTCAAATTTTGAATTAAATCATGCATCAACAATTTTTATTCAGCAAATGTCGATGTTTCAAAAAATGCAGAAAGGATCGGCTGTTTATGTAGAAGTTGGCGTCTCATCAATTCTTATTCTGGCTTTTAAAGAAGATAAATTAATGTTTTCTAATTCATTTGCATTTAAAGAAAAAGAAGATTTTATTTATTTTATATTACTGGTTTACAATCAATTAAATTTCAAACCGGAAAGTGTTCCTTTGTTTTTCTCAGGCAATATCGATCGTTATTCCAACTTATATGCAATTGCATATCAATACTTTAATTTTATAGATTTTCCTTCGGTCAGAATGAGCGGTTTAGTTTTTGGGAAGGATATTCCTGAAACAATTGG
>CAZTST010000017.1:0-22962 GCA_964616585.1 uncultured Draconibacterium sp. | reverse complement strand
TATTTAATACTTCTATGGGGAAAAGTTGTGCAGCAGCTTCAATTTCGGCTTTCATTTTTTCTTTTACAAGAGGCCATTCTTCGTTGCTTTGGACATGAAAAACTGCCAGACTAAAAAACCCCGCAGCTGGTTTAATTACAAAGGGTTTTGGAAAATCTTCTATCTTTATTTTATCTATATCTTTTAATTTAACAGCTCTGTAAAACACATCAGGAAACAGCTTTTCTGTTAATTTTCGAAAAGCAACTTTATCTTTAAACCAGTTAATTTTTTTCGGTAAATCCGTTTCTTTTAAGTGCTGCATTATCCATTGAATGGCATTTTCTGAATTTGTGTATAAACGAGCATTTGGATTTGATTCAAAATACTGAACAGCTTCCTCATCAGAAAAAAATTGTATGCCTGAATCCAAATCCAGTTGTAGGCTGTAATTATTGGCTAAAACAGGAAATTGATAATCTTTAGCTGTTCTCTTTAAATAATCAGAAACATAAGGTTTGTCGAGTATAATCATTTATAATTGTTCATTTTTATTTAGCATGCAAAATAACAAAAATTCAATCTATTGTTATACACAAACATAAAACAAAAAACTCCCCACTGAATTAGATGAGGAGTTTTTTAAAAATAATAAAGTTGTGTTTATTCAAAAAACAGTATCGATTTCTTGATGCGTTCAACTGCATCCATCAATTCCTTTTCAGTAATAACCAATGGCGGAGCAAAACGAATTATATGTCCATGAGTTGGTTTGGCTAAAACGCCATTTTCGGCCATTTTTAAACAAACATCCCAGGCTACTTTACCGTTTTTTGGTTTAATTATTATCGCATTTAATAAACCTTTTCCACGTACTAATTCAATCATCTCTGAGTTGATTGCACGCATGGCATCTCTGAATATTTTCCCTAATTTTTCTGCGCGTTCGGCTAATTTTTCCTCTTTAACAACATCCATTGCAGCCATTGCAACCTTTGCTGCTAAAGGATTTCCTCCAAAAGTTGAGCCATGTTCACCGGGTTTAATAACAAGCATAATATCATCGTTTGCCAAAACTGCAGAAACAGGAAGAACTCCACCAGAAAGCGCTTTACCAAGAATTAAAATATCAGGTTTTACACCTTCATGATCGCAGGCTAATAATTTTCCTGTGCGGGCAATACCTGTTTGTACTTCATCGGCAATAAAAAGAACATTTTTAGCTTTACAGGCATCAAATGCTTTTTTTAAATAACCTTCGTCCGGCACAAATACTCCTGCTTCACCCTGAATAGGTTCAACTAAAAAAGCGGCCACATTTGGATCCTCTAATTCTTTGGTTAAAGCATCAATATCGTTATAAGGAACAGTGATAAAACCAGGTGTGTATGGCCCAAATCCTTTGTAAGCATCTGGATCTGTTGACATTGAAATAATGGTTATTGTTCTGCCATGAAAATTGTTGGCACAAACAATAATTTTAGCTTGATTTTCAGGAACGCCTTTTTTATCATAAGCCCATTTACGAGCCAGTTTTAAAGCTGTTTCATCGGCTTCGGCACCTGTGTTCATTGGTAATATTTTATCAAAACCGAAATATTCAGTCATGTATTTTTCATATTCACCCAAAACATCATTATAAAATGCACGAGATGTTAAGGTGAGTATCTCGGCTTGCTTTTTCAATGCGCCAATTATTTTTGGATGACAATGCCCTTGATTTACAGCAGAATATGCAGATAAAAAATCGTAGTATTCTTTTCCTTCAGCATCCCAAACCTTGGAGCCTAGACCCTTGGCAAGGACTACAGGCAACGGATGATAATTGTGTGCTCCATATTTTTCTTCCAGCTCAATGGCTGTTTTTGATGATATTTTACTGGCCATATTTTGATTTTTTATAGTTAAAATTGATTGGCAAAGATAATATTTCTTTATGCAAAAGCGCAAAGATTAAAATAAATGAAGTGATGTATGTAGGAAGTATATTTGCTATTTTTGGCATCAAATTGGCAATACTTGCATTATGAAAACAATCAGATATATATTTTTTCTTTCTTTGCTCTCGCTTTTAATTTTTTATGGAAAGCATAGTTATTCTCAGGAATTGCCTTTTAAAACCGGCGAAGAACTAAATTTTCTTCTTTATTATGATGCACCTTTGATAGGAAAATTGTATGCGGGAAAAGCTGTTTTAGAAGTTAATAAATCTGAAGAAAAAATGAACGGAAGGTCTGTTTATCATGCAATTGGACGTGGTTTTTCCACTGGTTCATTCGATTTTTTTTATAAAGTGCGCGATCGATATGAAAGCTGGTTTGACGATGACAATCTTCGCTCGTATATGTTTACTCGTCGAACAAATGAAGGTGGGTATGTAGTAAATGATGATGTACGTTTTGATTATAAGAAAGGGAAAGCAATAAGCAGAAAAACGGAAAAAGATATTGCCAACTATGTTCAGGATTTAGTTTCGGCTTTTTATTTTGCACGCACTCTTGATATCTCGAATGTGCCGGTTGGCGGAAATTTTCCTCTTAATTTTTACCTCGATGACTCGCTTTATACTTCAGTGATTATTTATGAAGGCAAAGAAATAGTAGAAACACGACTTGGAAAATTCCGAACAATGAAATTTAAACCTATGGTAGTTGAAGGCGAAGTCTTTGACCACCCATATCCAATGTTTTTATGGGTAACCGATGACAAAAATCGGATTCCTATTTTGATAAAATCAGAAGTAATAGTAGGTAGTATAAAAGGAGAACTCTACAAATTCAAAAACCTTAAGTATCCACTTGATGCCAAGATTGTTAGAAAAAAGAAATAATAGGTTGATGTGCTAATCAAGAATAGCTTGAATACCTGGAAGCACTTTTCCTTCCATAAACTCCAACATTGCTCCTCCACCGGTAGAAACATAACTGACGTTTTGAGCCAAATCGTATTTATTTATTGCTGCAACAGAATCGCCACCGCCAATTAAACTAAAAGCTCCTTTGGAAGTAGCTTCGGCAACTGCCATTGCAATAAGTTTAGTTCCTCCCGAAAAATGTTCCATTTCGAAAACACCCATTGGACCATTCCATAAGATAGTAGCAGAATCTAAAATTATTTTCTTAAAGTTATCGCGACTTTTGGTTCCAATGTCCAAACCCATCCATCCAGATTCAATGGCAAAAGATGCCACTTCTTTGAAATTAGCATCATTGCTGAAATTGTCGGCAACAATTGCATCGGAAGGAATGTGGATTAAAACACCATTTTGCTTAGCTTCGGAAAGAATTTTGTTAGCTGTATCAATTAAGTCAATTTCTAACAATGATGTGCCAATCTCTCCTCCCATAGCTTTAATAAATGTGTACATCATGCCACCACCAATAATAAGATGGTCAACTTTTTTAAGCAAGTTTTCGATAATTCCTATTTTATCTGATACTTTGGCACCACCTAAAATAGCGGTAATAGGTCTGTTATTGTCATTCAGTACTTTGTTTATGCTTGTAATTTCGTTTGCCATAACATAACCAAATACTTTTGTTGTAGGAAAAAATTTAGCAATAATTGTTGTGGATGCATGAGCACGATGAGCAGTTCCAAAAGCATCGTTTACATACACATCGGCCAAAGAGGCAAGTTTTTTAGCAAAATTTTCATCGCCTTTAGTTTCCTCTTTATAAAAACGCAGGTTTTCGAGGAGCAAAACATCACCACTTTTAAGATTGCCAGCCAACGATTTAGCTTCTTCACCAATGCAATCGGGAGCAAATAGAAGCTTTGTGTTTAGCTTTTTATTAAGCGTAGGCAATAAATGTTTAAGTGAAAATTTTTCTTCAGGACCACTTTTGGGTCTGCCTAAATGCGACATCAAAATTACAGCACCACCATCGGCTAAAATTTTCTTGATTGTAGGAATAGCGGCATTTATTCTGCTTTCATCAGTTATTTCGAATTTGTCGCTCAAAGGAACATTAAAGTCAACACGTATAATGGCTTTTTTTCCTTTAAAATTGATGTTATCAATAGTTTTCATAAAAAATATTTTTGGTTAAAAAACGCTTCAAAGTTACGTAATTTGAGCGGAATAAATTATTGAATAAAAGCATTTAAACACATAATTATTTTTATTTTCGTACTTTTAAAATTAAATTTGATTTACTGATAGGTTAAAGATGCATACATGATTTATATTAATGACTTAAAAGAGCTATCATTATGATAAATTTAAAAATCATTTTTTTTATTAAGAATATATTTTTTTGTATTTTAGCCGCCGCTAAGGGACTAAAGTCTTTAGGAGAAATAGGAGAGATGACCGAGTGGCTTAAGGTGCACGCTTGGAAAGCGTGTGTACGCCAAAAGTGTACCGAGGGTTCGAATCCCTCTTTCTCCGCAGATTTTTAAACTAAATGAAAACAAATTAAATAGAAGTTTTGTAAATAAATTGGATTATTATGAAAAAACTAATTGCTTTTTTAACATTGGCCGGATTATTATCTTTTGGTTTTACCAATATGGTTATTGCTCAAGAAGATGTGCAGGCACAAACTGAAGAATTAACACAAGATGAGGCTGTTACAGATGAAGTAGCAACTTTAGAAGAAGAAGCTGTGGTTGAGAGAGGATTTCACCAAAGACTGAAAGAAGAATTTATTGCTGGTAATGCAGGTTTTATGGGTATTGTATTATTAGCCTTGATTTTTGGTTTGGCTCTTTCAATTGAAAGAATTATTTATTTAAATCTTTCAACAACCAACACTAAAAAACTATTAAACAAAGTTGAAACTGCTTTACAAAATGGCGGAGTTGATGCAGCAAAAGATGTATGTAAAAATACTGCCGGTCCTGTTGCAAGCATTTTCTGGCAAGGTCTTCACAAATACGAAGATGGTATAGACGTTGTGGAAAAATCTATCGTAGCTTTCGGTGGTGTTTTGATGGGACGTTTAGAAAAAGGCCTTTCTTGGATCGCATTATTTATCGCACTTGCCCCAATGCTTGGTTTCATGGGTACTGTTGTTGGTATGATTGGCGCTTTCAAAGATATTGCTGCTGCAGGTAATATTTCAGCAACCGTTGTTGCAAGTGGTATTCAAGTTGCTCTTTTAACAACTGTATTTGGTCTTATCGTTGCTATTATTTTACAAGTATTTTATAATTATTTGGTTGCTAAAATCGACAGTATCGTTAACGATATGGAAGATAGCACCATTGAATTCGTTGATATTCTATCAAACTATAAATCAGGTAAATAATAACTTAATATGGATAATTTATTGAAAAACATATTTAAAGGTGTATCAATTATCCTGATGGTTACTGCTGCGATTTATCAGATTGTAGTTTTTAGTCAGGGAGATTCACCTTCAGATAGTGTTCTTAACGGATATTTTACTTTGGCATATATTGCCTTTGGATTATCTGCAATTGGCGCTATACTCTTCCCCGCAATTCGAATTTTTGGTAACCCTAAAGCCGCGGTTAGAAGCCTTATAATAGTTGCCGTTTTGGTAGCTCTTTGGTTTATTTCATACTCATTGTCAGACAATACATTTTCTCCTACAGAATTGGAAAACATGAAAACAACGGCAAACGTTTCGGTAATGGTTGGTGCAGGTTTGATTTACACATACTTTATTTCTGGATTTGCAATAGTGGCAATTATTTATGCCAGTATTTCAAATATTTTTAAATAATAAAAATTAGAGATTATGGCGGCAAAAACACCCGAATTAAACGCTAGCTCGATGGCTGATATAGCCTTCTTGCTATTAATCTTTTTCCTTGTTACCACTACGATGGATGTGGACACAGGTATAGGTCGTATACTGCCACCTCCACTTGACCCCACGGTTAAACCACCCGATGTTAAGGATAGGAATGTGATGAATATACTGGTAAATAAAAGCGACCGCTTATTAATAAATGGTCGTCCAGGCGATATTTCAACTTTAAAAGAAGATGTCAAAGAATTTATGGTACCTCATGTTCCTGATAATGCTGATTTTCCGGAGATTAGTGAGGAAACTATAGATCTTATTGGTCCTGTATATAGATCAAAGGGAATAATTTCCCTTAAAAACGACCGTGGTACTTCATATAAAATGTATATCTCTGTTCAAGATAAACTGGCTTTGGCTTTTACAGAACTTAAGGATGAGCTTTCCATGAAAAAGTTTGGAAAGAAATTTGCTGATATTGATTCAGAACAAAAGAAAGCAATTAATAAGGCTATTCCAACAAGTGTATCAGAAGCAGAACCTGAAGATGTAGGTAGTAAATAATTAAAGAAGGAGAGAAAAATGTCAAGATTCAAAAAAAAGGGAGGAAAAGAAACTCCCGGTATTTCAACGGCTTCGTTACCTGATATTATTTTCATGTTGTTGTTCTTCTTCATGGTTACAACCGTTATGCGTGAAACCGATTTGCTTGTGAAAGTAAATTCGCCTACCGCTACTGAAGTTCAAAAACTTGAAAAGAAATCATTGGTTAGTTTTATTTATGTTGGCGAGCCTGTTCAGTCGAAATTAGGAACGAATACTCGTATTCAATTAAACGATGCCTATGGCTCTATTGAGTCTATTCCTGAATTTATTGCTAAAGAACGTGAAGCTAGAGATGAAGCTGATCGTAAATTCCTTACGACCTCTTTAAAGGTTGACAGAGACACCAAAATGGGTGTTGTATCAGATATTAAACAAAAACTCCGTTTGGTAGGTGCGTTTAAAATCAATTATTCTGTATCACAGGAAAAAGAAAGTAAATAGAAAATTAGTAATTAGTCATAATAAAGGCTGTTCACTTTGTGGGCAGCCTTTTTTAATGTCATTTAAAAACATTAATCAGCGTTGCTCATTATGTTTTAATGCCGCCCTATAAAAAAACATCAATCCTCCAATACTCAACGACAAACTTAAAAGCAGCAATAAAAATGAAGGTGACTTAGATACATTTTCTGCTCCAAGTTTTGGTAATAAGTCTTCTGTTCCTACAAAAAAACTATAAATTATAATTACTCCATTATTGAATATATGTGCAATAATAGGAATCCACAGAATGCGTGTCCAATAATAATAATATCCAAATAATGCGCCTAGAAGCATTCTGGGCACAAAACCAAAAAACTGAAAATGCATCAAACTAAATAATGCCGCTGCCAGCCATATTCCAATATGTGGATTCTTAGTTATTTTAATGAATAAAGGCTGAACAAGACCTCTTAAGAGCAATTCTTCGCCTAAACCTGCTAATACTGCCATCATGAAAAAATTGACCATTAAAGACGTTATTCCTTTGGAGTTTAAAAACAGCATCATTAAACGTGCTGCTTCGGTTTCCATTTGACGCATCCAATTTTCAAGAGGAGCAAGGCTTGCCGGAAGATGTACGCTATTATTAAGTTCTATAATCCAATCTAATAAAGGAGTACTAACAAGACTTATAATAAAAGCGATTCCTAATAAAGTAATTTTGGGGCTTTTATTCAAACCCAAAAAAGAAAAAGGCTTATCACTAACAAGTCGGGCAAAAAAGAAACTGGAAGCAATAAATAAGCCTATCTGACTTATAATTTGAAAGTATTTAAGCAATGCTATATCTTGTGCTGTTTTAGCAAATTCCATTTGGCCTATGGCTGTAAAAATATCGTCTGTAACAAAAGGGACAGCCAGTATTATTCCTAAAGGAGTAAAAATAAAAAGAGAGAATACCAGAATTATTAAAAGGATTAAAAGTTGTTTTCCTGCCGAAAACTTTTCAAGAATAGGCATATAAATATTTTTTCACAAAAATAGAAATTTTGAACGTAATATGGTTGATAGTTTACATATACGAATTCCACATACACTTTTTAGTATCAAATTGAATCTTTATGAATAGATTTGCGTAGTAATAGAAAAATTCTTAAAATTAGAATTTATATAGGGGTAAATATGATATGAAACATAAAACACACAAAAACAAATAGATAAATATAAAAAATGAATCGCTCAACTATTCTATAAATGAGAAAAAAATATATCTATGGGCAGTTTTAAAATATTTGTTGTTGAAGATGATAAAATTTTAGCAAGACGCATGGCGTATGAGTTAGAGATGAATCCTGATTTTGAAGTCGAAATGTTTTACGATGGGGATAGCTTTCTAAAGCAACTTAATTCAAACAGCCCTGATGCGGTAACACTAGATTATTTATTGCCTGATACAACAGGTGCTGAAATACTTCATAAAATATTCGACTACGATCCAAGAATACCTGTGGTTGTTATATCAGGTCAAAAAGATGTTTTAACAGCGATTAACTTAATGAAAGATGGAGCCTATGATTATCTGGTGAAAACTGATGATATGATTAAAAAGCTTCGGAACATCATGTCGAACATTCAAGAAAAGGTATTATTGGAGCGTAAAGTTTATGTTCTTGAAAAAGAAGTTGGTAAAAAATATCGTTTCGATAATTTGATGAAAGGAACAAGCCAATCTATTGTTCATGTTTTTGATTTAATGGAAAAAGCAGTTCGAAGTAATATTACAATTTCTATTACGGGCGAAACCGGAACAGGGAAGGAGTTGGTAGCCAAATCAATACATTATAATTCTTCACGTAAAAATCAAGCTTTTATAGCTATCAATGTTTCGGCTATTCCCAGAGACCTGATAGAAAGCGAGCTTTTTGGTTATGAAAAAGGAGCTTTTACGGGTGCAAATCAGAATAAGAGCGGTAAATTTGAAGAAGCGCATAAGGGGACTTTGTTTCTGGATGAAATTGGGGATATGGATATTAATATGCAAACCAAGCTTTTACGTGTGTTACAAGATGGTGAATTTACCAGATTGGGAAGTAATAAAACGCAAAAAACGGATTGCAGAATAATAATAGCCACTCATAAAAATCTTGCACAAGAAGTAAAAAAAGGCAATTTTAGAGAAGATTTATATTACCGATTATTGGGTCTTCCAATAAATATTCCGCCATTACGAAATCGTGGAAACGATATAATTATTTTGGCACAACATTTTATAAAACACTTTGCAGTGGAAAATAACTTAGCAATAAAAGAATTGAGTTTAGGTGCATTACAAAGACTTAATGAGTATCATTATCCTGGTAATGTTCGTGAACTTCAGGCAATTATAGAATTGGCAATGGTGCTTTCCAATAACGATAAAATTGAAGCTGAAGACATTAGTTTTAATTCTGTTGATGGAATGCACGATTTATTTTTGAAAGAATTATCATTAAAAGAATATGACTTGCAAATTGTGAAGATTTTTCTTGAAAAATACCATAATGATATTCCAACTGTTGCCGACAGACTTGAGATTGGTAAATCAACAATTTACAGAATATTGGCTGAAGAAAAGAAAGTTGTGAAGGTGAAAAATTAGTCTTGCTTTAATCTACCATCCTGTGTAAAAAGATCACACATATCTTGGCCGGACTCTAGCCATAAAGCTTTTAATCCAACAGTTTTTGCTGCAGAAACATTTAAATCGTAATCATCGATAAAAACAGTTTCTTCAGGATTTATTTGATTATCGTAAACAACAGAATTAAAAATACTGACGTCAGGTTTTCGCATTCCTATTTGATGTGAGAAATACAGTTTTTCGAATGAAGCGGTAAATTTTTCAAGTCTGTTTTGGGCTTTTAATTCCAACATATATTGTTGATAATGAATTTGATTAGTATTGCTAAGCAAAAAAACCCGATAATATTTCTTTATATTTTCTAAAAGAGCAAGTCTTTCGAGCTTAAAACCAATCAAAAGAGCATTCCAGGCAGTATCTATTTCTTTATCAGAAGTTATTTTTGGAAGATGTTTCCTAATGGAATCTCTAAAATTAGCAGGCGAAATAATACCGATTTCAAAATCTTCAAATAAGCGCGTTTGAATGGCATGGCCATAAAGCTCTTCAAAATTAATTACACCTAATTCTGCAAAAGCATTTTTAGTTTTTTGATGATCAATATCGTAAATAACACCGCCAAAATCGAAAATTATGTTTTTTATCATATGAAAAAAATGAGTGAAAATATTAAATCCACCAATGCCATGAATAAGAAAATTATTTATGAACGCAATGTGCATTTATGCAAAACAAAAGCCCGAATATTTTATTAAATACTCAGGCCTCTGCATTTTTAAATATGCTATTAAAATTCTTTTTTAATTTGTTTAACCCAGACTTTAACTCGTTCATCTGTAAGCTCTTCTTGTTGGTCATCGTCTAATGCTAATCCAACAAAATTATCACCATCAACAGCTTGAGAATCAGTAAAGTCGTATCCTTTAGTTGGCCATTTTCCAACAATTTTTGCTTTGGCTTTTACAAAGGCATTATGTATTATTGCTAATCCATCTACAAAATTAGTAGACCATAAAACTTGATCGCCCAGACCGAATAAGGCTACTTTTTTCGATGAAAAATCATGTTTTTTTACATCAGAAAAGAATGAGTTCCAAGGACTTTCATTTTGAGTTCCTTCCCATGTTTCTGCACCTAAAGTAGAGCCGCCTATAATAAATTTATCGTGCTGAAGAAAAGTATCTGCATTAACTTCATTTATTGGTTTTACATTAATATCGCCATATTCTTTTGCGATTAAATTAGCAGCATTTTCAACATTGCCTCCTTTGGGCCAGAATATTAAAACAGTTTTATTCATGGGATTGTTTTTTATCAGTTTAAAATGTAAAATTAGCAAATATTTCTCATTGAACGAAAATATATAATTTGGGGTCTAAATTTTTTTAGGAATCATTAATATTGAACAGATTAAATGAAAATATAACTTAGCTGAGTTTTGCCAAAACACTTTTACCGCCAACTACTAAATCCTTCATTTTTACACTAATTTCAGTTCCCAGAGGAAGAAACACATCAAGACGCGAACCAAATTTGATAAATCCAAGCTCATCGTTCTGATTCATTACCATTCCTTCTTTGGCGTAGCATACAATTCTACGAGCTAATGCTCCTGCAATTTGACGAACCAATATTTCATTATTATTTTGTAACCGAAGACCTACACTTGTTCGCTCGTTTAATGTTGAAGATTTAGGAAGATATGCAATAAAATGTTTACCCGGGTGATATTTAAAATAACTTATTTTTCCGGAAACAGGAATCCAATTAATATGAACATTTGAAGGCGACATAAAAACAGAAATTTGAATACAATTTTGCTTAAGATATTCAGCCTCAAATACTTCTTCAATAGCTACTATTTCACCATCGGCAGGCGATAAAATTGAATTTTCTATATTTTCAAATTGACGATTTGGAACGCGAAAGAAGTAAATTATTCGAAAGTAAAAAATCAGGGCTGCTACTATAACTATAACTTGCAACCATAGAATAGAAGGTAAAACAAAAATAAGTCCTGCGCTTAGTCCTAAAAGCACGATAAAAGTTACAATAACTGTAGAATAACCCTCTTTATGAAGTTTCATTGGCAAAGTTTAAAATTGGTAGCATTTACTATTTACTATCTAATTATATGCCGTTTAGAAAGAAAATTAAATCGAAAAAGTTTAATTTGCTTTTAATTAAGCAAGCAAATATATAAAAAAAACAATAAAAGGCAAGGCGAAATTAGCTGCATCAAAACGATCGAGAATTCCACCATGACCAGGCATAATATTGCCGCTGTCTTTTATATTTAGACTTCGTTTGAGCATAGATTCTACCAAATCGCCGAAGATGGCTGAAGGTATAATTATTGCAGCTAAAATAAACCACGTACTCAAATCAAGAGTTTGTGTGTATGTTCCTAATAACCAAGCTGTACCGAATGCGGAAATGCCTCCTCCAATTGTTCCTTCCCATGATTTTTTTGGCGATATTCGTTCAAACAAACGATGTTTTCCGAATGCACTTCCAAACAAATAGGCAAAAGTGTCGTTGCTCCAAATAAGAATAAATACTCCGCTAAGCAGCCAGGGTTCAAAATTTTGTTCACCGCCAATAGGAAACTGATGAACCAAATGATAAAGTGAAAAAGGAATGGCTACATACATTATTCCTAAAAATTGAAATGCAATTTGTGTGAACGGTTGTTGGTCCTTTTTATACAATTCGAATATGAAAAGAAGAAAAGCCAACGGAAAAATCACAAATAGCAGTAAAGGATTTATCCATGAAAATGCCCAAGCAGTTATTAGGCTGTAGGTAATTAAGCCTAAAAAAAGCCCACTATAATTTTTCCGAATAATTCCGGCGCTGCTAAACAAACCATAAAATTCATTTAGTCCAAATCCGGTAAGGATTAACAAGACTATTGCCAGAGCAATAGGATGCCAAAATACAGCACCAAGAATTATTGTAACAAAAACAGCGCCTGTGAGAGTTCGGGTTAAAAGTGTTTTAAACATAGACTATTATTCGATTATATCGTCCACAAAGAAAACATAAATTTCTTTAGGTCCGTGCATTCCCATTACTAAAGTTTTTTCAATATCGGCAGTTCTGCTTGCTCCGCTAATTTGAGTAATCATACTTGGAAGCTTGCCATTATATTTTTCGCGCATACTAATAAGAGCATCTTTAGTTTCAGGAACTAATTGAGAAGCGTAAGCGATAATCAAATGTTTTTCAGGAAAGAAATTAAGTCTTCTACCGGATGGCATGCCCGATGAAACCATAACAGATCCAAAGCGGGCAATTAAAAATTCGCAAGAAGTTAGAGAGCTATGAAGTGTTTCAAAGTCTTCAGTTTTATCAGTAAAGTTTATCTCAGCATCGTTAAGCAATACTTTTAAGTCCGGCTCAATGCAATATAAAGGTTGAATTTCTTCGTTCGAGACAAAACCCTTTAAAATGAGTTTTAAATCTTCTTCATCTGAGCAATAGATAAATTTACCGCCCAAGGTTGTAAATTCTTGAGCAAAATTAATTGCTAGCGAATCTTCAAGATTGTTATAGATTTTTGATTCCAAATCTACATTGGCATAAGGATTGGGCGTTTTTCCCAAAAGTGAATTCCGAATACTTTTTAAAACTTTTTCGCGTGAGGTTGATTCGTCCATTTCAAAACTTTTAAAACCTTTTGTTTAATCGCTTGCTTTTTTAGAAGATTTTTTTCCTTTCTTAATTTTAATGTCTTCTTTTACTGAATCGGGCTTAACGTCCTCAATTACAGCTTCCTCTCCATTGCCATTATCAGTTTGTAAACTAATATGTTCTTTTCCTTCGTCCCAAGGGCGCTCACCAAAAACTTCAACAAGATCTTCGCGAAAAATCACTTCCTTTTCTATCAATACTTTGGCCAGTTTTTGTAATCCTTCTTTATTTTCTTCAAGTATTTTAACAGCCTGTTTATAAGCCTTTTCTACCAGTTTTTGCACTTCACTATCTATAATTTCTGCTGTTTTTTCGCTAAATGGTTTATTGAATTGATATTCCTGTTGTCCGCTTGAATCGTAAAAAGAAATATTTCCTATTTTCTCATTCAAACCAAAATAAGCAACCATGTTAAATGCCTGTCGAGTTACTTTCTCCAAATCATTTAATGCTCCTGTTGACACCTTTTTAAAAATTACCTGTTCAGCTGCTCTTCCACCAAGAGTGGCAACCATTTCGTCGAACATTTGTTCGAAAGTGGTAATTTGTCTTTCTTCAGGTAAATACCAAGCTGCACCAAGTGCTTTTCCACGAGGTACGATAGTAACTTTTACCAAAGGATGAGCATGTTCCAATAGCCATCCGGTAGTTGCGTGACCAGATTCGTGATAAGCAATCACTTCTTTTTCGTTTTTCGAAATGATTTTATTTCGTTTTTCTAATCCACCTATAATACGATCGATGGCATCGTAAAAGTCTTGTTTAGTAATTTCTTTTTTATCTTGACGGGCAGCAATAAGCGCAGCTTCGTTACAAACATTAGCAATATCAGCACCTGAAAAACCCGGAGTTTGCTTTGATAGTTGTGTTGAACTCACTTCTTTGATTACAGTTAGTGGTTTCATGTGAACATCAAAAATAGCTTTTCTTTCAGTCAAATCAGGAAGTTCAACATGTATTTGTCTATCAAAACGCCCGGCTCGTAAAAGTGCTTTGTCTAATATATCGGCACGATTAGTTGCAGCCAAAATAATAACACCGGCATTACTGCCAAAGCCGTCCATTTCGGTAAGAAGTTGATTTAAAGTATTTTCGCGTTCATCATTTCCTCCTGTCATGGCGTTTTTTCCACGCGCACGGCCAATGGCATCAATCTCATCTATAAAAATGATACAAGGAGCTTTTTCTTTAGCTTGTTTAAATAAATCGCGAACGCGAGAAGCACCAACACCAACAAACATCTCAACAAAATCAGAACCCGAAAGCGAGAAAAAAGGCACTTTGGCTTCGCCGGCAACAGCTTTTGCTAAAAGTGTTTTTCCTGTACCCGGAGGACCAACAAGTAGCGCTCCTTTTGGAATTTTTCCTCCCAGATCGGTATATTTTTTAGGGTTTTTCAGAAAATCGACAATTTCCATTACTTCAACTTTTGCCTCGGCTAAACCTGCAACATCGTGAAAATTGACGCTAACAGCTGATTCTTTATCGAATAATTGCGCTTTGGATTTGCCAATATTGAAAATTTGACCTCCACCGGCACCACCTTTGCTCATCATTCTCATAATAAAGAACCAAACACCTATAATTAAAACAATTGGGAATATCCAACCAAAAATATCTTTTCCCCAATCTTGCCGCGATTCATTGTTGATATATACTGGGTCGGTTAAGTTTTGCTGTACGTCTTGGACACGTTGTTCAAAAGTTTCTATCGATCCTATTTGATAATAAAAATCTGGCCCGGGACCGGAAAAGCTTGTGGTTTTAGATTTGTTTGAATCATCTGAATAAGAAGACAGCTTGTCTTTTTTAATATAGATTTCCGCAATTTCTTTATTTACCAATATAAGCTTTTCAATATCACCCTTTTCTAGCATTTGTTTTAATTCGCCCCAACTGGTTTCTTTAGATGTATCGGTGCTCCCCATAAAATTTAAGCCGATAAGGAAAACGGCCAAAATACCATATATCCAATAAAAGTTAAATTTTCCTTTAGGTTTAATAGGATTTAAATTTTGCGGAGATTTGTTTTTCTCTGAATCAGGTGTTTTATTTTCTTGCTCTGTCATTCTGTCTGCTTAATTTATGAATTTGAGATGTTTAGTTTTGGATTGTATTTATTTTGGCATCCGCCCAAAGTCCTTCTATATTGTAAAACCTTCGTGTTGGTTCTTGAAAAACATGAACAACCACATCAATAAAATCAATCAAAATCCATTCTTTATTTTCTTTGCCTTCTGTATAAGTTGCTTTGTCGCCCAATTGTTTAAAAACTTGTTCTTCAATACTGTATGCAATTGCATCAATATGAGAATTAGAAGTGCCATGGCAAACAATAAAGTATTTACAAATAGAATTCGACATTCCGGAAAAATCAATTTTAGTGATTTCTAATCCTTTTTTTTCAAGTATGCCAAAAATAACGGTTTCAACAAGTTTTTCTGTTGTAAAGGGTTCTGAATTTTTTCTCATTAAATAGTTTTGAGTTGATATCTATGCAAAAATAAGTAAAATAGGTATTTAGCCGGTAATTTTGATTAATGTAATCAAATTAAAAGCCAAAATGTTAAATTCGGACGTTTTAACCGATTATTTTCGCTGTTTTTAATAATTAATAGCGTTTTAATGAATATCCATATCTGTTTTCATATAAATTAAATGCTGTAAAGTTGTAAGGATTTCATTCATGTATTCGGCTACTGCTTTTGTACTGCCCGGCAATGTATAAATTAATGAAGAACCAATAATTCCTGCAATTCCTCCACTTAATAATGCATTTGGTTTCAGGCTGCCATATTTCAGGCGGATATATTCCATAATTCCCGGAATTTCGTGATCCAAAAGAGGTTTTACTACCGAAAGAGTGATATCACGCGAACCAATACCCGTTCCACCACTTGTGAAAATTAAATCGTATTCGTTTGCATCATTAATTTGAGCTTGCAGCTTTTCACGTTCATCAGGAATTATTTGCTTGTCGATGACTAAATCCCAACCAATTTTAGCAAAAAACGATTCCAATTTTTCAACGATAAGCGCTCCACTTTTATCTTCGTAAATACCTTTGTGTGCACGATCGCTTAATGTTATCACTTTGACACGAAATACTTTAGGCGAATATTGGAGATTATCACCTGCTTGCAAAATTCCACCTTCAATTACTCGCATAAAAATACCAATGCGAGGCATTACATAATGACCAATTTCACGAAAAGAGGAATGAAAAGGTTTGCCGGTCTGAATAACTTCTAAAACTACTTTATTTCCGATAAAGCGATCGAATGCTTTAACTTTCGTATCGCCTAAACCTTCAACACGCAAATTTTCTGCAAATTCACCTGTTTCAGTCGTGCGGCTCGAAGTAATTTTCCTAAAAGTATCAATATGAGATTGATCGATCATACTTATAGGGCGCGAAGTATTGGAATGAACATCACCAATTACTCCATTTTGATCCAGTTCAATTTTTTTAGCATTGTATTTACGTCCTCTTTCAGCAGCCAGACTGACGAAAATAATTTTTAATTCCATATTTTTAATTCAAATTTAGAATGCAAAAATAGGAAAATATAGTCTTACAAAATTGTATTAAGCGCTTTGTGGAATATAAACCATTGAATCGCCGGGCCGAATAACGCCACCTTTTATTACGCGCGCAAAAATGCCTTCTTTTGGCATTACGCATGAACCTATTTCACGAAAAATGGCGCAATTATCACCATGACATTTTTTGCCAATCTGAGTAATTTCAAGTTCGGTTTCGCCAATAATTAATCTGTCGCCCGGAATTGTTTTATACAATACAATGCCTTCGGTAGTAATGTTTTCGGCAAATTCGCCATAAGCAACATCGCGTTTAGCAGCAAGGCCAAATTTTTCATTACTCTCTTTAGCCAAAAGACTAACCTGACGATGCCATTTTCCTGCATGTGCATCATTTACTACACCCGTAGATGATAGTTCGATTGACTCTACAGGCAGTTTAATTGTTCCTTTTTTTTCTGAAATATTTACTGATACAACACGCATTACTTTTTTTTATTTATTTGCGACTTCAAAAGTATAAAATTTTAAGAGTGTTTATTTCAATATCATAAGAAACTGCCTAAAATTCTTTTTCATGAATTTTGTACAGTATTAATTTTGGTGCGTTTTGGTGTAATTGTGTTTTGGTGGCGAGAAAAATTATGCCACCCACGGCACAGCTCTCACCGAAGGTAAAAAACTAAAACAATATCCGCCGGCTGGCGGATACATAATAATTTCAAAGCTAAATCGAATAATTAGAAGTTCAAATAAAATCGTGACAGTCTCTAAATTATTTCAACCAAATTTATTTTTTTTGGAATAATAGAATGAATGTCTTACTTTCGTTAAAATTTTTCCATGGGGCTGAATATTAGTGAAGCACAAAAGATTGTAGAGCAGTGGATTAAAGAAAAAGGTGTTCGATACTTTAACGAGCTTACCAATTTAGCTATTTTAACTGAAGAGGTTGGAGAAATGGCTCGCATCATTAGTCGCACCTATGGAGAACAATCGTTTAAAGAAAGTGATAAAGAAAACAAATCGCGATAGCGATCGACATAAAAACAACAATAAATTGAAATAATCTTAAATTCTAAAACATGAAAAAAATCTACAGCATGCTAATTCTTGTGCTTTTCATGGCATTTTCAGTAAATGCTTTTGCACAGGATGAAAAAAAAGAACAAACCGAAGAAGCAAAAACAGGATGGAATGTTGGGGCTTTGCCCGTAATTTCTTTTGACAGTGATATGGGATTTCAATACGGAGCCCTGTCGAGTATCTACAATTATGGCGATGGAAGCCGTTATCCTGAATTCGACCATATGTTTTATATCGAAGCTTCGAAATTTACAAAAGGAAGTGGAATTTTTCGCTTTGCCTATGAAGGCGACCAGTTGATAAAAGGAGTCAGGCTCAATTTCGATCTGGGCTATCTTCCAGATGATGCTGCTGCTTTCTATGGGTTTAATGGTTACGAATCTGTTTATAATGCTGCTTGGGAAGATGATGCTGCCGATAATGATGCGTACAGAAGTCGAATGATATATCGCCATCAACGCGATTTATTCCGCACTACTGCCGACTTTGTTGGCGATTTAGGAATTGGCAAACTGCAATGGACTGCAGGAATTGGATACTACAAATTTAATATTGGATCGGTTGATATTGAAAAATTTAATGATGGCCAAGATCTTGTAGACCAGCTTCCTAGTGTTGAAGAACAACCAGGATTATACGAAAATTATTTGGCTTGGGGATTGATTCCAACAGCTGATGCCGAAGGTGGCTCAATGGTAACTTTGAAAGCAGGATTAACTTATGATACGCGTGATAATCGCCCTAATCCTAATAGCGGAATATGGACAGAAGCAGGTTTTTCTTACTCTCCGGCATTTTTAGGAAGTGCTGAAGAAGGATTTATGAAATTTTATATCACTCATCGTCAATATTTTACAGTAGTCAAAAACAAATTAACCTTTGCTTATCGTTTAGGTTATCAGAATACCGTTGCCGGAACAACACCTTGGTATGCACAAAATATGATGGTTATTGCTGCTAATCGTTCTGCTTTTTCAGAAGGTTTAGGAGGAAGCAAAAGCATTCGTGGAGTATTGCGTAATCGTGTTGTTGGCGATGGATTTGCTTATGGAAACTTTGAAGCACGCTGGAAAGCTGTGAAATTTAAATTTATCAACCAAAATTTCTATATTGGAATAAACGGATTCCTGGATGCAGGTAAAGCTGTTGCTTTGATTCCTGTTACAGTTCCAACCGGAATTACAACTGCCGATTATTTTGATATTGGAGCAGAAGCATTACATTTAGGATATGGAGCTGGTTTAAAAATAGTTATGAATCAAAACTTCATTATCAGTGTTGATTATGGTATGGCTGCTGCGGCAGAAGATGGAAGTTCAGGAATGTATATCGGATTGAATTACCTATTTTAGAAAACACCAATTATAAAACATTCAAATCCTGTCAGATTTTTTCCTGGCAGGATTTTTTATTTAAACTGAATAGATCCACTCAGGATATTCCAATTTTACTAAAGCTAATCCATGTGACGGAACAGACCAACCGGCATTGCTTCTGTTTTTACTTTCAATTATCTGTTTAAAATTTTCTAAATCTATTTTCCCACTTCCAACATCTAAAAGTGTTCCAACAATTGCGCGAACCATATTTCTCAGAAAACGATCTGCTTTGATAGTAAATATCCAGACATCATTTTCTTTTTTCCATTCTGCTTGTATAATCTTACAATTATTAGTTTTAACATCTGTTCCTGTTTTAGAAAAACTTGTAAAATCTTGATAATTAAATAATAAAGAGGCGGCTTTGTTCATCATTTCAAAATCAATACGAGTGAAATTAGATTGATATGTATATTCCTGATCAAAAGGATATTTTTCTAAACGTAATCGATATTCATATGTGCGGCTTAAAGCATCAAACCGACTATGCGCCGTTTCATTTACATTAAAAATGCGAAATATAACAATATCGTTATTTAGGAAATTGTTTAATTTGTAGGTCAGGTTCTCGATATTTAGATTCGTTTTCTCCAAATCTAAATCAACATGAGCAAAAAATTGGCGTGCATGAACACCTGTATCGGTTCTGCCACAGCCAATTATATCAGCTTTTTGTTTAAGCAGTAATTCAAAAGCATTTTGGAGAGTTTCTTGTACGGTTATGCCATTTGGTTGAATTTGCCAACCATGGAAGTTTTTGCCATTATAGGCCAATTCAATAAAATAGCGTTTGCTCATATACAAAATATAATTCCTGACAAAAATAACAGCTTTTAAGTTAAATTTGTCATGAATTTGTTCTCAATTGAACCAAACAATAAACTCATGAAAAACCTAAGCTATTTACTTCTGATTCTAATTTCTCTTTCGTGTTCAACAAGACAAGACAATCAAACAGAAAAATTCAATTCCAAAAAGGCGGTTATTGCTAAAAATGGCATGGTTGCAACTGCACATCCATTGGCCTCAGAAGTTGGTGCTCAAATACTTAAACAAGGAGGCAATGCATTTGACGCAGCTGTTGCCGTGCAATTTGCATTAGCGGTTGTTTATCCACGTGCAGGAAATATTGCCGGTGGTGGTTTTGCTGTTTATCGCAAAGCTGATGGCGAAACCGGAAGTTTGGATTTTCGTGAAAAAGCCCCTTTAACTGCTTCGCGAGACATGTATTTAGATGAAAATAAAAATGTTATCCCTCAACTTTCTTCTTTTGGAGTTCTTTCAGTTGCTGTTCCGGGATCGGTAGATGGAATGTTTGAACTTCATAAGAAATTAGGTTCTTTAGCTTTTAAAGATCTTATTCAACCTGCTATAAATTTGGCCGAAAATGGTTTTGCCTTAACTGAAAATGAAGCAAAAAAGTTAAACGATTATCAAAAAGATTTTTTACTGGCAAACGACAGCTCAACTTATTTTTTTAGTGTAGTAAGCTGGAAAACAGGAGATTCAATTTTTTTGCCGGAATTAGCAAACACCTTTAAATTAATTAGAGATAAAGGTCGCGAAGGATTTTATTCCGGAGAAACGGCTCAAGCTATGATTGAAGAAATGCAACCAAAAGGAGGGATTATTTCTCAGCCCGATTTTGATGCCTATAAATCTGTTTGGAGAAAACCTATTGAAGGTAAATATAAAGATTACAATATAATCTCAATGCCACCACCATCGAGCGGAGGTATTGCCTTACTTCAATTGCTTAATGGAAGCGAAGCATATAATTTTAGTAAATTAGGACATAATTCCGCACTCAGTATCCACATTATGACCGAGTTAGAACGTAGAGTTTATGCTGATAGAGCTAATTATTTAGGCGATTCCGATTTTTACAATGTTCCAACTGATATGCTTTTAGATAGCTCTTATTTAGCAAATCGGTTTTCTGATATAAGTTTGGATTATAAAACTGATTCCAAAGATATCAAAGAAGGAAAGGTGGCAATTATTGAAAGTATAGAAACAACTCATTTTTCTATTGTCGATAAAGACCAGAATGCAGTAGCAATTACTACTACTTTGAATGGAAATTTTGGCTCCAAAGTTTTCGTAGAAAAAGCAGGTTTCTTTTTAAACAACGAAATGGACGACTTTAGTGTAAAGCCAGGAATTCCTAATCAATTTGGATTAGTTGGAGCAGAAGCTAATTCAATTGCTCCGGAAAAACGAATGCTAAGTTCGATGACACCAACCATTTTAGAAAAAGACGGAAAACTTTTTATGGTTGTTGGCAGTCCCGGTGGTGCAACTATTATTACAGCGGTTTATCAAACTATTTTAAATGTGGTTGAATACGGAATGGATATGCAAGAAGCTGTAAATGCAAACAAAACACATTCGCAATGGTTGCCTGATGTGATTTTATTTGAAGAAGTGAGATTAGATTCTGCAGTAATAAAACAGTTGGAAGCAATGGGGCATGTCTTGAATCCTGTAAGTGCAATCGGGAAAATGGATGCGGTTCTTATTTTGCCGGATGGAACAATGCAAGGCGGTGCCGATCCAAGAGGTGATGATACTGCTGTTGGAGTGAAATAATTCTTTACTACTTTGTGATACCTTAGTGCTGAACTTCGTGTTCCTTTGGGGTTCAGTTAATTACAGTTAACTTCAATGTTGGCTTTGCTGTTTACCTCAAAGGCGCTCTAAGGGATTCGCAAAGTCACACAAATGATTTTTTGGGCAACAGTTTTGTTTTCTTTTATAGAAAATTGTCTATTAGATATTTTGTAAGTAAATCCACCTTCCTTAAAATAAATCTAAATTTCATTTTCCATTAAAAAGCCTCATTTAAATTATATTTTTTTATCGTAATTTTGTGAAAAATCTCGAGGAGCCGAGATGCTCGATAATTCACTTTCGAGTAAATAAAAAATGCTCACAAGAAATCTCAAAATAGTTTTGAGATCACGAAATACAAATTACCAATGCAAAAGTTATTATTGTTAGGTGCTGAAGCCATCGCTCAGGGTGCTATTGATGGTGGTATGTCTGGTGTTTATGCATATCCGGGGACTCCATCAACTGAAATAACAGAATATGTGCAACATTACGAATTAGCAAAAGAAAGAAACATCCACAGCAAATGGTCGGCAAATGAAAAAACAGCTATGGAATCAGGTTTGGGGATGTCGTATGCCGGTAAAAGAGCTATGGTTTGTATGAAGCACGTAGGACTTAATGTTGCTGCTGATGCTTTTATTAATTCAGCCATTACGGGAACAAATGGAGGTTTATTGGTTACTGTTGCTGACGATCCCTCTATGCACTCCTCACAAAACGAGCAAGACTCTCGTGTTTATGGGAAATTTGCTCAGATTCCTATTTTGGAACCTGCCAGTCAGCAAGAAGCTTACGATATGGCTTATGCCGGTTTTCAAATGTCTGAAAGATTTAAAGTACCTATTTTAATTAGAATTACTACACGTTTAGCGCATTCTCGTGCCGCTATTGTAAGAAAACCATTGCTGGCGCAAAATGAGATTTCACTTCCTTCAAATCCTCATCAATTTGTACTGCTTCCTAATTTTGCAAGGATTCAGTACAAAGGACTTTTAAATAGTTTTTCCGGATTTATTGAAGATTCTGAAGCATCGCCATTTAATGAATATTTGGATGGTTCTGATAAGCGTTTAGGAATTCTAGCTTGTGGTTTGGCTTATAATTACTTGATGGAGAATTTTCAGGATAAAACCTTAAACTATCCGCTTTTAAAAATTGGCCAATACCCTATGCCTCGAAAAAAAGTTGAAAAATTATTGGCTGAATGTGATGAAGTTTTAGTTCTTGAAGACGGATACCCTATGATCGAAGAGGTTTTGAAAGGCTATACAGGCAAAGAAAATGTAAAAGGGCG
>CAZTST010000016.1:0-23938 GCA_964616585.1 uncultured Draconibacterium sp. | reverse complement strand
ATTATGGCGTACATAAAATTAACTTTGGTCAAAAGTAAGAAAAAACGAATTACTATAGATTTTGCTTTTTATGGTTTTTTACCACGAAGGAAACACGAAGGATATCACCAAGTTACGCTAAGGTTTAACATCCTATTTTTCTTTGTATTATTTAGTGTAGTTACTTTGTGCGACTTTTTGGTAAATTTGATTTCAAACGAAATTGATGATTAATACTTAATAAAAATCCCTACATTTGAGGCGCATAAACATTTATTAAAACCTAATTTTGGATAATTTCATTTAAAAACGATATTCTTTTAAAATGCCTAAACAAATGAAAAA
This sequence comes from uncultured Draconibacterium sp., assembly GCA_964616585.1. Taxonomy (GTDB): domain Bacteria; phylum Bacteroidota; class Bacteroidia; order Bacteroidales; family UBA12170; genus UBA12170. Next base: position 23,614 of record CAZTST010000016.1, on the reverse strand, counting down.
GTTCGATCCGTTAAAGAACTATCAAAGCACAAAAAAAACCATCGGTTATGTTGAACATAAAAAAGCTGTTCAGACCGATTACGATCGCATTGGTTTTATGTCGGGTTTAGAAGTGCATCAACAGCTACTTACTAAAGAAAAGCTATTTTGCCATTGTCCTGCCGGCCGGTTTCAAAAACATGATGATTATCATGCTGAAGTTATCAGGCATATGCGCCCTACACTCAGCGAATTAGGTGAGTATGATGGAACTGCTTTAATGGAATTTAAGACTCGAAAAGAAATTACTTATCGCCTTAAAAATGAAACCGCTTGCACTTATGAAGTTGACGATACACCACCATTTCCAATAAATAGAGAAGCATTGGAGATAGCTTTAAAAATATCTCTGCTATCACGATTGAATATAGTAGGAGAGGTGCATATTACCCGTAAGCAATATCTTGATGGAAGTATTCCAACAGGCTTTCAACGAACTGCAATATTAGGAGTGGAAGGAGAAATCCCTTTAAAAAACAAAAAAGTAAAACTTATTCAATTAAGTATTGAAGAAGATAGCTGTCGCGAGGTTTCTGATATCGGTCATCAAAGAATTTATAAAACAGATAGGCTTGGAATGCCACTTATCGAAACAGTGACTTATCCTGAAATGCTTAATCCTGACGAAGTTAAAGAGGCTTGCGATTATATTCGTTTTTTAAATAGAAGCACAGGATTAGTCAGAACAGGAATTGGTGCCGGTCGCCAAGATGTAAACGTTAGCTGCAAAGGTGGAACGCGTGTTGAAATTAAAGGTGTAGCACATACACGTTGGATACCGAAACTTACACATAATGAGGCATATAGACAATGGGCGCTTTTGCAAATCAGGAAAGAGTTAAATGCCAGAATCTTAAAAGCTGATTGGAAAATGATTTCCAAAGAAATAAATTATTATCTATTTCAATTACCAAGCAAAGAAATTGATTTTGCAAATGAAAAGGGATTTCAAATTTGGGCAGTTAACTTACCTAAATTCAACAAAATACTATCGCATTTTACGCAACCAGGAAAAGTTTTTGCCGATGAAATTACAGATCGATTAAAAGTAATTGCTTGTTTGGAAAAACCAAATATGGCTGATTCTGAAAGTTTTGAATCAGTTATTTCAGATGATGATTTTGAAAAGATCCGCAAATTGCTAAAAGCTGACAAAGAAGACGCTCAAATAATTTTCTGGGGACCTCAAGAAGATATTAAAACTGCTTTGGAAACAATTGAAGAAAGATGTTTGATGGCTTTTGATGGCGTTCCTTCCGAAACCCGAAAATCCTTTGAAAATGGAACAACTATTTTTGAACGCGTATTACCGGGAGCTGATCGAATGTATCCAGATACAGATTCTGCACCCATTCCGCTTGCAAATGATTATATCGAAAAACTCGGAATGGATTTACCTTCTGATGTAATAGAACGTTATAATCAACTCAAAATCTGGGAAGTATCGGAAGATACTTATGCTTATCTTTTTTCAAATAATCTTTATCCATTGATTTTGGAGATAAAAGAAAAGCTCAATATCAATCCAAAATTTACGGGTAATTTTCTTGGGCATAAACTTAAATTTATTGAAGGACATTATAAGCGTTCCTCAAATTTCAATTATAAAACCATATATGGATTATTTAAATACTTGATTGATAATAATATAGAATTTGAAATAGCAAACGAAATGCTAAAACTGCTTTATGAACATCCAAAAATGCAATTCGATTCGGTTTTAACAACTATTAAATTTAAAAAGGTTCAACGCTCGAAGATTTTGGAACAAATCAGCTTTTTATTTGAAAAGTTTAAACAAATTAGTTCTAATCCAAGTACCGAAAAAGCGCAGAATTGGATTATGGGACAGCTTCGGAATCTGGCAAGAGGAAATATTGCTTTTGCAGATTTGCAAAATGAAGTAAAAGCAATTATTTATTTAAGAAACGGTTAATGCATCAACCGTTTTCTATTTTTCATTGGTCAATGGATAGATTACAAAAGAAAAAGGGAAAATGACAGAAGATATATTTCAAGGATACAAAGGTGAAGCTTTAAGCGTTTTGAAGAAATTTCAAGTTAGGGTTTGGGGTCAGGCTGTGATAGAAACAAGTCGTGGTAATTTTGTTGGAACAATATTACCTCGCTCAGAAAACGATGACGATCAGCATATTGTAATGAAAATACCAACAGGTTACAATATCGGCGTTGATATTCAGACCGTTCTTAGCATGAAAGAAACAGGTTATAAAAAAGCCAATTATAAGATTCCTGAGAAAGAATTTCCAATTACTCCAGGTTTGCCAAGAGTAAAACTGATAGGGACAGGTGGAACAATAGCTTCGCGTTTGGATTATAGAACCGGAGCAGTAATTCCTGCCTTTTCACCGGGCGAACTTTATGGCGCCGTTCCTGAATTAGCTGAAATATGTAATCTGGAAACTGAAAAAGTATTTGCAGTTTTTTCTGAAAACATGGGACCTAAACAATATATCGCGCTAGCAAAAGCAATTGGTCGCGAAATAGAAAAAGGAGTCGATGGCATTGTAATAGGGCACGGAACAGATACCTTACATCATACAGGTGCAGCATTGACTTTTATGGTACAAAATTCGCCGGTTCCTATTGTTTTGGTGGGTTCGCAGCGCTCATCCGATCGCCCAAGCTCAGATGCTGCTCTTAACTTAATGCATGCTATGTACACTGCAGGTCATAGCGATATTGCTGAGGTGATGGTGTGCATGTTTGGACCAACTTCCGATGATTATGGATTATTACACAAAGGAACTCGAGTAAGAAAAATGCATTCGTCTTATCGTTCCACTTTTAGAACCATTGGTGATACACCTTTGGCAACTGTTAGAAGAGGTGAAATTATAGCAATTAAAAAGGAATACAATCATCGACGAAAAGATAAAAATGTAAAAATATTACCGTTTTTCAGCGACAAAGTAAGTATGCTTTATTATTATCCGGCAATGAAACCCGATATTTTAGATGCTATGATAGATGCTGGTTATAAGGGAATTATAATTGTAGGAACAGGATTAGGACATGTAAATAAAGAGCTTTATCCGGCAATTGAACGAGCTCATAAAAAAGGCATTTCTATTTATATGACATTGCAGACAATTTGGGGATATGTACATATGTTTGTTTACGATACAGGTCGAGATATGATGGCAAAAGGTGTAATTCCGGCCGGAAATATGTTGCCCGAAGTTGCTTTTATTAAATTAGGCTGGGCACTGGGACAAACTGAAGATCCAGAAGAAGTGAAAAAACTTATGCTAACTCCTATCAACGATGAAATTACACTTCGTGAACCTTACAATGGTTATTTGGTTTATCAGGGAGGAGTGCCTGAGGTTGAGGAATTTATAAGAAAAGTAAGAAAATAAAATTTGTTTTCTACCTTAATTTAAGTCTTTGACCTGCAATTAAATTCTCGTTACGTTTTATTTTGTTATTTTTTCTAATCAATTTATCTCTGACGGCATATTTCTGACTAATATTACGCAAGGTTTCGTCTTGCTGAATGATATGATACATAACTTCAGCTTTTCTCCTCTTATTTTCAATATAAACTCTGTCACCAGGATTTAGTGTTGTTTTTTTGTTGGCTGAATTGAAATTGATAAGTTGACGAGCATACATATCTAATTCTTCAGCAATTGTATTCCAACTATCATATTTTAATGCCAAAACATATTTTACACTATTGGTCTCATATATAATTCTGTTAGTGGAAGATATAGAAATAGGGTGAAAATCTTCCGAATCTTTATCCAGATATTCAGGATATTTCGAACTTGATTTAATTAGTGCAATTGGCACTTTTTCTTCATTTAGTTCACTTAATCTTTTTATTTTATCAAGATTAGCCAAATCATAATCTTCAATAATTTTAATCAACATATATGCATATTGAGGATTGGTTGCATAACCTGCTTTTTTAAGGCCATGCGCCCATGAATTATAATCAGTAACAGGAATCTCAAACAAAAAAGCATAACGGTCGCGGTTGCTTAAAAATAGCGCATAATCGTCATACGATTGAGTAACGGATTTGTATTTACGAAAACATTCATTTGCAGAATCATCATCCATAATAAATGTTTGACCCGACCATGTGTTATGGCATTTTATACCAAAATGATTATTAGAATTTTGAGCTAAATAACTTCTTCCGGCACCAGATTCTATAATTGCCTGAGCAAGAATAATACTAGCCGGAATACCGTATTCCTTCATTTTTTTTGCAGCATCCAGTTTGTGATCTTCAATATATTGTTTTTTTATATCTTGAGAAAGCACAGCAACAGTAAAGAATAAAAAGGTCAATATCGTGATTATTGATTTGTGCATGGTTGAGTTCATAATTAATCTTTCGAGGCAAAAATAATAAAAACTTGTTTGATTAACTCCTAATGTAGAATAATATTATACAGATTTTGTTAATAATCTGCTAAATTGACTGTTGGTTAATTCGCTGATTTGATAATGAACCGAAAGGCTATATGTTAGCACATTACAATATTACCACATTAATTTTCTCTCTATCTTTGTCACATGCAAAACGCGATAGAACTTTTATTAAAATATTTCCCAAATTTAAACGAAGAGCAAAAGAAATCTTTTGAATTGGCTATTGAGCTATATCAAGATTGGAATTCGAAAATCAATCTGATTAGTCGAAATGATATGGACAATTTGGTTGAGCGTCATTTCTTGCACTCCTTAGCCATTGCCAAAGTAATTCAGTTTATGCCAAAAACAAGCATTATGGATGTTGGCACCGGCGGTGGATTTCCAGGCATACCACTTGCAATATTATTTCCAAAAGTCGATTTTTATTTAATTGATACTATTGGAAAGAAAATAAAAGTAGTTCAAGATGTTATTAATCAGCTGGGACTAAAAAATGTTAAAGCCGAGCAAAAACGTGCCGAAAATGTAAAAAATCAGCAATTCGATTTTATAGTTAGTCGTGCAGTTACATCTCTTCCCGAGTTTTATGGTTGGGTGAGTAATAATATTTCAAAGCGACAAAGAAACACTCTGAAAAACGGAATATTGTATATAAAAGGAGGCGATGTTTTGGAGGAAATTGCTTACACCAATAAGAAATATCAAATTTTTGAACTTAGTAAAATATTTGAAGAAGAATTTTTTGAAACTAAGAAAATAATTCATTTGTTTTGATGATATATTTTATACCAATAAGTGAGTTATGTAAAATAGATTCTTTAAATTTGAAATTATTACCCACAAAAAATAAGTATATGAGATCAATCAATTAGTGCGCAATTGCACATTCATATAATTATGTTATATTTAAATAAATTAGTATATATCAATTACTTAGTCACTGAAGGTAAGGGCGATATATGTGCAATTGGTGTGTATACGAACGTTACCGCCAAGCAAAAAAACAACAAATGCGGAGATTAACCACTATAATCCAAGCATAATTTGCGGAGAAAATAGTATTTGCGGAGAATAAGATGTATATTTGTCGCTTAAATTGCGGAGAATGAAAGTCTATATACACGAACAAGAGAACTGGACTGACTTTATTTGGGACAACCAGAAAGTAATGATAAAGCTTGGCGAAGCGAGAAATCAACAAGGACGACTTTTGGGTAAAATGGAGTCGCTGGGCTTTGATTTGCAAAATGAAGCAGTATTGAACACTCTTACTTTAGATGTTATTAAATCATCAGAAATTGAAGGCGAGTTTTTAGATATAGAACAAGTACGTTCTTCAATTGCTCGGCGACTAGGAATTGACATTGCAGGAGCAGTAGAATCGGAACGACACGTCGACGGTATAGTTGAGATGATGCTTGATGCAACACAACGCTATGATTTACCTTTAACAAAAGATAGACTGTTTGGGTGGCACGCTGCATTGTTTCCCTCAGGTTGGAGTAATCTATATAAAATAACCCTTGCAAACTGGAGAAAAGATACAACTGGACCTATGCAAGTAGTCTCTGGACCTATGGGAAAAGAAAAAGTTCATTATCAAGCACCAAGTTCTGACAGGATAGAAAACGAAATGCATAAATTCCTTCAATGGTTTGAAAACGATAATGACATAGATTTAGTCCTGAAGGCAGCAATTGCTCACTTGTATTTTGTCACAATACACCCTTTCGATGATGGCAATGGACGCATAACAAGAGCTATTACTGATATGATGCTAGCACGTTCAGACAAAAGTATTAGGCGGTTTTACAGTATTTCAGCTCAAATTAGAATTGAAAGGAAACAGTATTATGAGAAACTTGAAAAAACACAAAAAGGAAATTCAGACATTACCGAATGGATTTTATGGTTTTTGCAATGCTTAATAAATGCTATCGATTCAACAGAAGAAACTTTATCAAAAATACTTCATAAAGCAGAATTCTGGAAATTGCATTCCACTACAATTCTCAATGATAGACAACAAAAAGTAATTAATAGGCTTCTTGATGAGTTTGACGGAAAGTTAACCACCTCAAAATGGGGGAAAATTAATCAGTGCTCACAAGACACAGCACTTCGTGATATTCAAGATTTGATTAAGAAGGATATTTTACAAAAAGAAGCAAGCGGTGGACGAAGCACAAATTATGAACTGCGAAGCACTCACCGAAGGTAATTAAAAGAAATGCCAGACTATAATAAATAGTCTTCATACGGCTTGCAAAACCCAGTATGAAGTCCCGAAATGCCAAATTTAATACTTTAAACTTTCGCAAATTTTTGAAGAAGAGTTTTTTGAAACAAAAAAGGTGATTCACTTATTTTGATAGCATCTCTGAAAATTCCTAAAATCGCAATCTGCTCCTTCAAAAAAATCATTACATTAGCCGCTTAAAATCATAAAAATTTAAGAATATGACTGAAGTAATTAATAAATCTTTAAGAGACAATAAAGCTGCTAGGTGGGGTGCATTGGCAGTAGTGTCATTTACTATGATGACAGGTTATTACATCAATTATGTAATCTCCCCCTTGAAACCTCTTTTGGAAGCGGAATTTGGCTGGACTAGCGTTGACTTTGGTTTATGGAATAGTGCTTATGGCTGGTTTAATGTTTTCTTCTTGATGCTGATTTTTGGAGGAATTATTTTGGACAAATTTGGCGTTAGGTTTACCGGACTTGGTGCAGCTCTTACTATGCTTGTAGGTACGGTACTTCAGTATGCTGCTATAGAAGGATTGGTTCCTATGGGCGAAATCTATTTCGCAGGATCTTTTCTTGAAATGAAATCTCAGATTTTCTATGGAGCACTTGGTTTCGGAATATTTGGTGTAGGTGTAGAAGTTGCCGGTATAACAGTAAGTAAAATAATAGTGAAATGGTTTAAAGGAAAGGAGCTAGCTCTTGCTATGGGACTAGAAATGGCGACAGCCCGTATGGGTACTGCTCTTGCTCTAGCACTTCCTTATCCAATGGCTACAGCTTGGTTTGGTACAGAAACCATGCCTGCGCTTTCTGCTCCTGTAATGCTTGGCCTTGGTCTTTTAGTTGCTGGTTTTATTGCTTTTATCTGGTATACTTTTATGGATAAGAAACTAGAAGCCTCTGAAGGTGTTAAAGATGAGGTTAGTGAAGAAGATGAGTTTAAAATTCGTGATATCTTAACCATTTTAACAAATAAGGGATTTTGGTTGATTGCATTCTTATGCGTTTTGTTTTATTCAGGTGTTTTTCCATTCCTCTATTTTGCAACCGATTTAATGATAAATAAATACGGCGTTGACCCAGAGTTTGCTGGTACTATTCCGGGATTACTTCCTTTTGGAACCATTTTATTAACACCATTATTTGGTAGTCTTTACGATAGAAAAGGAAAAGGTGCAACCATTATGCTTATTGGTTCGGTTATGCTATTAATTGCTCATCTTATTTTTGCAATTCCGTTTATCGATCATTATTTCGTTGCTATCGCATTAATACTTTTCTTAGGAGTTACATTCTCTTTGGTGCCTTCAGCTATGTGGCCATCAGTTCCAAAAATTATTCCTGAAAAACAATTAGGTACTGCTTTTGCACTTATTTTTTGGGTGCAAAACTGGGGATTAATGGGCGTGCCACTGTTGATTGGTTGGGCTTTGGATTATTCAAACCCTGAGGTTTTAGCTGCTAAAGCTGCCAGAGTTGCTGGCGATGCAAGTATGATTATTCCAGTTTATGATTATACGCTACCTATGCAGATTTTTGCTGCTACTGGTTTCCTTGCTATTATTGTTGCTTTAATGCTTAAAGCCGAAGATAAGAAAAAAGGTTATGGGCTTGAATTACCAAATATGGAAAGCTAAATCGATATAATTAATTACGAAGGTCGACTTTTAATTAAGGCGGCCTTTTTTTATACCTTTAACACAATGAAAGTAGATATTAGTGTCGAAGTGGAAGCTAATTATTCAATCTGAAGGTATAAACAAAGAATCTTTGGCATTGGCTCCCATGGCCGTTTTACCTAATCATCAAAAGTGCGAAATTGGTAAACAACTTATAAAAAGCGGATTAGATAAAGCAAGAAGGCTGGGCTATGAAAGTGTTGTAGTGCTTGGACATGCTGATTATTATCCAAAATTCGGATTCAAACCTGCATCAGCTTTTGGTATTAATGCTCCTTGGGAAGTCCCCGATGAAGTATTTATGATTTTGGAATTAAAAGAGAAAGCATTAAGCGATGTTCATGGTTTAGTAAACTATGCTCAGGCTTTTATGGACTTATAAGACCATCAATTTTTCTTCTCCTTTACTTGATATACAGGATTTTTTTATTGTAAATTCGCTCAAGTTTTAAATCAATTAAAAAGAAACGAAATGAATGCCTATTCTCCTTATTTAGCAGTATTTACTGGTTTAGTTGAGTTACTTGCGTTTATCTATTTTTTTATGCTTTTTAAGCTAAGCGAAAGTAGCTTAAAGAGTCTGATTGCTATTTTATTTTTTTTAGCAGCGTATCAATTGCTCGAAGCCTATAATTGTATGTTTCCCGGAAATTCTTTATTGGTTCGATTTTCTTTTGCCAACATAACAATGCTTCCAGCCTTGGGCGTGTATTTTGCTTATTTGAGTGCACCAAAAGAATCGAAAGCTCAACGTTATATTACTTTTGTATTTCTGGGAAGTGCCCTCTTTTTTATTACCAATTTCCTTTCTAAACCTTCATCGGCTATATTGGCAAGTTGTCAGCAATTTTTTGCTACTTACCAGCATTCAGATCAGTTATACCAACTTTTTGGGCTTTATTATCAATTAGGAATGTTTACAATGCTTTTAATGGCAGTACATAATTTGGTTGCAACTCAAGAATTAGCCAAAAGAAAGCTCCTTGGCGATTTTATTGGTGGTTCTATTGTGTTTATTATTCCAAGTATTCTCATTACTACCTTAATTCCCCAATATCAGGGATCCATGCCTTCAATCATGTGTCATATTTCTCTTTTCTTAAGTTTTTTCATTATTAAGGCACTTATTCGTGAGAAAAAATTACGTCAAGTATCATTAGGTGTTGAAATTGAAGCCCTAAATATTCGTTTATAATAATTCTGTTTCCATCAAACCCCTAAATAGGTGTTTTAAAAAACGTTAAATGGATTGATTTAGGACGTTAACGCCTTCCAATTCCTAAATAAATGGCTACCTTAGCGCCTCAATACAAAACAATAAAATTTAAATAACATAAACTCATGAGTAAAGAGATTTTAAACCTTGAACCCAAAGCAATTTGGAAACATTTTTACAGTTTGACACAAATTCCACGTCCATCAAAACATGAAGATGAAATTCAGGCATTTATGGTGAATTTTGGAAACAGTCTTGGACTAGAAACCATCAAAGATGAAGTAGGAAACATAATTATTCGCAAACCTGCAACTGCAGGTATGGAAAACCGTAAAGGTGTTGTTTTACAGGGTCATTTAGATATGGTTCCTCAAAAAAATTCAGATAAAAATCATAATTGGACCAAAGACCCGATTGATGCTATTATTGATGGCGAATGGGTTACAGCCGATGGAACAACTTTAGGTGCCGATAATGGAATGGGTGTTGCTGCCGCGATGGCTGTTTTAGAGTCAACCACAATGGTACATGGGCCGGTTGAAGCTTTGTTTACCTGTGATGAAGAAACAGGAATGACCGGAGCCTTTGGATTGAAGGCAGGCGTTTTAAAAGGTGATATTTTGATAAATATGGATTCGGAAGACGAAGGCGAATTGTATATCGGTTGTGCCGGTGGAACCAATGCCAATGCCGAATTTACTTATAAGTCTGAGGCTGTTCCTGCCGGAATGAAAGCTTATAAACTTGCACTTACCGGTTTAAAAGGTGGTCATTCAGGTGTTGACATTCCTTTGCAGCGTGGAAACTCAAACAAATTATTAAACCGCTTCTTGCGCTCATCTGCTGGGAAATTTGGATTGCGTTTAGCTTCCATTGATGGTGGAAGTTTGAGAAATGCTATTCCTCGCGAATCGTTTGCAACTGTTGTTGTTCCATCTGATAAAGCTACAGAATTTGAAGCTGCCGTTCCTAAGTGCTTTGACGTGTTTAAAGCTGAGCTTGATAAGACAGAGCCTTATATGACTTTTAATGTTGAGGCTACAGATCTCCCGAAAAATCTTATTGATTTAGCAACTCAGACAGCTTTGTTTAATGCTGTTTATGCTTGTCCAAATGGCGTAATGCGTATGAGCGATTCTATGGAAGGTTTGGTCGAGACTTCGAATAATGTAGCCATAGTTAAATCCGATAATGGAAAAATAAAAGTGCTAACTTTGATAAGAAGCTCTGTTGATTCCGGTAAAAAAGATTTGGAAAACATGGTTGAAAGTGTATTTCAATTGGCTGGTGCAAAAATTGTGATGGATGGTCAATATCCAGGATGGAAACCAAATGTTGATTCTCCAATTTTAAAAGCCATGAGCGATATTTATAATAATAAGTATGGCGTAATCCCTAAAGTTACTGCTATTCACGCTGGTTTAGAGTGTGGGCTTTTAGGCGGTGTTTATCCAAATTGGGACATGATTTCTTTTGGGCCAACCATTCGTTTCCCACACTCTCCCGATGAAAAAGTGAATATCGCGAGCGTGCAAAAATTCTGGGATTTTACTATAGAAACTTTGAAAAATGTTCCTAAAAAATAGTTTTTGAATTTAATCAGGTTGCCATTTTTTTGGCGACCTGATTATTTCAAAAAAAATAAGAGAAAAGATTTGTAATTCTGAAAAAAGACTGTATTTTTGCAGTCCGAAAAATAAAATTAGCTATGAGCAAGAGAACATATCAACCTTCAGTTCGCAAAAGAAAAAATAAGCACGGCTTTAGAGAGCGTATGGCTTCTAAAAATGGGCGTAGAATTTTAGCTCGTAGAAGAGCTAAAGGAAGAGCACAATTAACTGTTTCCGACGAGTTTAACGGAAGAAAATAATTAGCTCCTTTCTTTTGAAAATATAGAAGGCATTGGTTGATGTCTTCTTTTCTTGTTTATGGATCTGTCATCTCGCCAAAAACATTCTGGAACACCTTAATCCGCCTTAAAATTGACGCTATATTACTGATTACATCGCCTTAAAAAAATAATGCAATCCACCCAAATTTTGCTTTTCGAGATAGGAAATATATAGGCTAAAGTTTGGGAAATAAGATTTTAATATTGGAGTCATTGCGTAAAGAAAATTGAACTCAGATGCAAATTCGGGTCTTAAATCCATATTATCGTTAAGTATTTGCTGGAACTTTGTTAAAAGAGGCTCTTGCCCAATCAATATGGAATCATCTATTGATATAATTTTCAAAAGTTTCAATAATAGATTAGAATCGAGAAGCTCAATAGCCACAGCTATGCTTTTAAAGAAATGCGCATAAAATTCTTTAATCTTTTGAGGATTGTTGACCAAAGAAAGTGGCATTGGAGAGTAGTCGAGAGTATTATAAACATTTGGTAATTTTTTGTCTTCTGCGAGACCGACTTCGCAAAAAGCCCGAAAAGAAGAAACCGCCCAAATAGCAAATCTATCTTTTTTCAAAGTTGATAAAGTAACGCGCTTAATTATTCCTAAAGCTTTTTCAAAAACCGGTTGAGGATTTTCCTGTATTTGTGGAATGCGTAATTGCATAAAGTATAAACTTGCCCAATCAAGATAAAGTTTCCATGAATCAACTTCACTTACAAGCTTAATTGCTGCCTCAAAATGTCTATCCATTTCGCTGTTTTCGGCAAATAGAGAGTATGCTCTTGCTTTTTGCTGATGCAATGAAGCAACTAATTGACTTTCTTTTTGATCAAATGAAGGAATAGTTTCAGCTAAAAGTTTGTGCAATTTTGCCGAATCTTGTTTGGCCAACAAATCGGAATAGCGTTGGTTGAAATCGAATAAATATTTTTCAAAGTTTGTCATTATTTTTCTTCCAATTATTTTATCTGTGCATCGACCATAATTATGCCTTTGTTCTCGCCAATATTCAATTCACTCAATTCGTGATGTTTTAAAAACTGTATGTGGGCATCATGAAAGATAATCAATGCTTTATCGTTGCCAAGATGGCCGCCATAATTTATATCGCCTATTCCGACAGTATATTTTGCTACAAATTCCATATTTAAAATTAATTTCCTTTGAATGCCTTTGTGGTTTCCTTTGAGCGCCTTTGTGGTTTCCTTTGAGCGCCTTTGTGGTAAAAAAAACTAACCGCAAAGTAACGCTAAGTACAGCACAAAGTAACACTAAGTATTACCTATCCCATCTAAGAATCATATTATTCTTTTTCATTCAACCAGTTCTTTAACAAATCAATGGCCTGCTTTTGTTCTTCTGCACTAAAATCTTTTAAACGCGTTGCGTGAAAACCTCCTTTCAGAACCATTTTGAGCGCATTAGTTCTTGAATCAGGATTTGGAGAAGTGGAAACCCATGGATCTAATTCTCCATAAATATAAAGAAAATTATTTCCTTTATTAGCTAACCAATGATGCACTTTTTCCATTTGATTATTGAGATAAGGAAGTTGTAAGGAATCAGGTAAAAACACAATATTGCTTGGCTTGTTTACATAATTCAGTTGCGATTTTAACGAGTCGATATCAAAATTGTAATAACCAATTTCCTGATATGCTTGTATTAAAAATGGCAAATAATACGACTGACTTTCAATAGAATACATATCTAAAATACCTGCGTCTTGAAGTTTATAAAACAACTCTTCAGGAGTATTTTTAACCGATTTTAATGATTCGCAACTAAAAGGAGCCCATTGCCAAAAAGTAAAAGGAACTTCCAAAACAGCAAATTCAAATACCAAACCATCGCTTTGCGGAAAAACAATATTTTTTTCAGTTTTGTATTTTTCAAGCAAGAGTAAAATCTCATTTTCTTTTGTCAGTAGCTTTCGTTGAAAATCGAGTAATTGAGCCCTACATTCTGGAGTTCCAACAGTTCGTAAAAAGAGATTAATTCGTGGGTCTTCCTGTTCAATATTAAGTGGAGCGACATAAGGCATCGAAACTGTAACATCTTCAGGGTAGTAGTAGCGGAAATAAATAGTCGTTTGTCCGCCTTTACTAATTCCTGTGCTTAGCCATTTGCGCGGATATATTTTTTTAAATTGTTCAACAATTTTGTGATGGTCGGCCGCAGCTTGAAAAGTAGTAAGTTTAGTCCAATCTAAACTGTCGGGGACAGACTCACCAAAAAAACGATGTTCAACAATAATTTGATTTGCGTTTAAAAGTCGGGCAGGTTCTGAAAGATAATTTCGTCTTGCTTGGTAACCTTCAGTTACTAGTACAACTGGCTGATTTTCATCCAAATGAGAAAGATAAATTTTTTGCATAAAAAAACCTGCCTTAGGATTATAATGATCGATAGGTTGTTTTATACTAATCTTAAAAGTTTGATGCAAAGAATCAAAAGAGTCGATAGCTTCTATTTCTATTCCTTCCAATATACTTAAACGATCTTTAAACGATTTTTCATTTTGTGCAAAAACAAATTGAAATGCTATTGTAAATAAGAGTATTAAACTATTCCTTTTCATCTGTTTATAATTTTATGTTTCGGTCAGATGGAACATCCATTATAATCATTCCCCTGTGTGTCAAACTTGATTTGCCATGGATGTTTCATTTTCTAAATTTTGTAAAATTTATTTGTGAAATAATTATGCCTGCTAGCATAAACAAACCGCCAACTCCTGCACGTAATTCAATTACTTCATGTAAAATTAACCATCCGCCGATTAAGGCGAAAACAGATTCAAAGCTAAAAATAATGGCGGCATGAGCAGGATGTGCTTTCTTTTGAGCATAAGCTTGTAATGTATATGCAATTCCGACAGAAAATAAGCCTGCGTAAATTATCGGAAATAGTGCTTGCTGAATGCTTTCCCATTCAATTTCTTCATAAAAAAGTGCAAATAAAAAACTTAAAATAGCAGTTACTCCGAATTGAAATACCGACAATAAAAAAATATTATGCTTTGGAGCAAAAGTTCCAATGATTAACATATGAAAAGCAAAGAAAACAGCACTAGCAATTAATAAACCATCTCCTATTTCTAACGTAAAATTCTCTCGAATACTGAGCAGATACAATCCAACCATAGCAATAATGGCACCTGACCACAATGTTTTAGTAACTTTTCGGCCGATAAACAAACCAAAAACAGGGACCATAATTACGTATAGGCTTGTAATAAATCCTGCTTTACTTGCTTCGGTAAATATCATGCCTATTTGCTGAAATGTGGAAGCAATAAACAAAATCAAGCCCAAAAAAATACCCGATTTAATCGCTTTTCGCCATTCAAAATGTTCATTCACTTTATTATTGCGAGTCAAAGTATATATTGGCAGAAGTGAAATTGCACCAATTGTAAATCGCAAAGCATTAAAAGTGTAAGGTCCAATAAATTCCGCTCCTTTTCTTTGCGCTACAAAAGCAAAGCCCCAAATAGCGGCAGCAAGCAGTAAAATTAAGTTTGATTTTAGATTCCCTTTTTCCATAAATTAATCGTGCAAAGTTATTTCAATTTTGGGAAAGCATTGTATTTTCGTTAAAAACTCTAAAAACAGAAATAATACGTAAAAAATAGGCTAATTTTGACCCATTATGACAACTAAGAACAGACTATACCAAATATTTTTTATTTTCCTTCTGCTTATAACGGTGGAATTAGACGGATTTTCTCAGGTAAATACCAAGCGTTTTCTTGCTATGGGACGAACAGATTTATTTAACGATAATTATACCGAATCGATTAAAAATCTGACAGTTGCTGTTAATGCTGCACCAGATAAATTTGAGCCTTACTTTTATAGAGGATTAGCAAAATATTCTTTGGGCGATTATAATGGAGCTATTGCTGATTTGGATCAATCAATTTCGATAAATGGATATTTCTCTTATTCATATCTCTATCGTGGACTTTGTAAACAACAACAAAAAAAATATCATGATGCTCTAAAAGATTATGCCGATGCAATTCACCGTGGACCTAATAATGCAGATATTTTTGTAAATAGAGGTGCTGCTAAACTTCAGTTAAAACTTTATCAGAGTGCTATTTCTGACTTTGATACTGCTATTATTTTAGATGCAAAAAACGAAAATGCTTATTTGAATAAAGGTTTGGCACTTTATGAATTGAAACAAATGGATGATGCTTTGGAAGAAATTAACAAAGCCATAAAACTTAATTATCTGAGCAAAACAGCTTATTTACGTCGCGGGATTTTAAATTTTGGAATGAAAAAATACAAAGAAGCGATTTTCGATTTCGAATTGTCGATGAAGCTTGATGATGCAGATCCTTTACTTTATTATTTTCGTGCTATCTCATATTATTATCTCGAAGACAAGGAAAATGCTTATAAAGATTATGCCAAAGTTCTGGAACTAGATCCTTACAACGCTCTAACTTATTACAATCGTGCTATTTTAAAAACAGAAGAAAAAAATTATTTGGGTGCATTACTTGATTATGAAAAGGTTACAACAATCAACCCAACAAATATCTATGGTTATTACAATAAAGCAAATGTTAAAAGTCTTATGGGCGATTTGGCCGGAGCTTTAAAGGATTATGATAAAGCTATTGAACTATTCCCTGATTTTGCTCGTGCATATTTAAATCGCTCAGCAATAAAGGAAAAGATGAACAATAAAAAAGGAGCTTATGCCGATTATTTGAAAGCCGAAGTCATACGCGAGAAATTCGACCGCAGCGATTCAATACCGGAATTATTTAAAGACAGTCTGCAATTGACCAAACTCATTGCTTTTGAAAGCGATTTTAACAATGCTAATGCCGATGATGGATATATTCAGTTTAAAAATGTTTATATCGAATTGGAATCTAATTTTAACATTTCTATGCTGGCAAAAGATGAGGAAGATTATATTGATGAGAGAAGAAAACAGTATTTTGTTCCCGAAATAGCAGAGTATAATGAATCAAATCTTTCGCAATATAAACTGGCATTTGGATTAACCAAAGAAGTAAATCTCCTGCATCCAACCAAAGCAAAAGAGATTCTTCAACGTTTAAATAATGCGCTAAAAGAACAACCTGATAATCCATATAACCATTTGTATATCGGTATTTTAAACGAGAGAATTGGTAATTTACCAAGTGCAGAACGCTCATATCTTGAGGCTGTTAAATTAGATCCTACTTTTGGTTTTGCTTATTTGAATTTAGCAAACGTAGCTTATCTTATAGCTATGGAGAAAATGGAGGAATCGTCAAAAACAAATGAAAAGTTTATCAATCAGAATATTGAAGATTTTAAAAAACCAGTCGATCAGTTTGCTATACCCGATTTGAAAAAAGCTATTCAATATTACGATATGGCAATGCAAATCTATCCAAAGCTTGGTTTTATATATTATAATCGAGCAAATTTGTATAGTAAAACGCAAGAATATATGAAAGCGATTAGCGATTATAATCAGGCTCTTGCATTACAACCTAATTTAGCAGAAGCATATTATAATCGAGGACTAACCTTACTGCTTTTGGAAGACAATGTTTCAGCTTGTCCTGATTTAAGTAAAGCAGGAGAATTAGGAATAACAAACGCTTATAACGTAATTAAACGCTTTTGTTCTGAGACAAAATAAGTCTCCATAGAAAGCCTTTTATTTTAGAATTAACAATTTATGAATAAGCTATTTACTTCAGTCAAAGAGCTCAATCTTATTGCATTTTTTATTACTTTATTGTTGCCTTCATTTATTTTAGTACCTGTTCATTTTGCGGTAGATCCACCAATGTTACTTGCAGAACGTTTTTTTCCTGGAACTTGGTGGATTGAAATAATGGCTTTAAGCATTTATGCTGTTTGGCTTGGCCAAGTGATGGCTAAAACTGGAAATATTGGAAATGTACGTGCAAAATATTGGATGTTTTTTTCAATAATTTTCTTCAGTCAATTTATTCTTGGTCTAAGTGTAAACGATCAGTTTCTAATGACAGGCAAACTGCATTTGCCTATTCCGGCATTGATTATTGGCGCACCTATTTATCGAGGCGAAGGTTTTTTTATGCCCGTTTTACTTTTATCTACACTGGCTATTGTTGGGCCGGGTTGGTGTTCGCATCTTTGCTATATTGGTGCCTGGGATAATTTGGCCGCCAGAAATAAGAAAAAACCTATTAAAACAATTAGTCGAAAACAAACTCTTATTATTCGTTATTTAATGTTGGTTTTTATTGTTGTTGCAGCAGCCCTTATGAATTATTTTGGAGTTTCTATAAGTATTGCTTTTGGATTAGCAATGGCTTTTGGCTTGTTTGGTGTTTTTCTCATGCTTTATTACTCAAGAAAGTTAGGATATATGCTTCATTGTACAACTTATTGTCCTGTTGGAAGTGTTGTTACTTTGTTAGGTAAGCTTTATCCATTACGTGTAAAAATAGATCAAAACACTTGTACTGCATGCAATGTTTGCAGCACTGAATGCCGCTATGATGCTCTTACGCCAATAGATGTTAAAAGTGGCTCGGCAGGCTGGAATTGTACACTTTGTGGCGATTGTTTAACTTCATGTCATGCAAACTCCATTCGCTTTAGTTTTTTTGGATTAAAAAAGAATGGATGGCTAATATATATTTCTATTATTGTTGCTTTGCATGCTGTTTTTTTAGCCCTTGCAAGGCTTTAACTTTCATAAAATTATCAGGTTTAGAGGAATACTTTAGCGCACATTAATTTTGTGATAAGAGTCCATATCCAAATTTCGTATATATTTTGTTGGATGTTTAATATCAAAACCGTATCTTTTGATAGCAAGCTACTATATAACTCATTACAAAATGTTGATTTTCAGTAAATCAAATTACTATTTTTCACCCTTTTTCCTGAAATATATTGTATAAATTAAGATAATGATTAGCCACAAAGTGGCTAAATTTGAAGTGTGCCGGGCATGTTCTAACACTAAAGGGTGCGAGTCCCGAGAGAGCCGCAATGACCGGAATCTCAAAGCCGAAAGCAAGGGTGTCTACCGTGAGGCAGAATCTGAAGGAAGCTGAAGGCATGCAATTGTTATGACGAACAGAAACCTGATATAAGGCTTGTTCTGCGGGGTAACTGAGCTTTGAATCAGGAAGTGGAAGACTTTAAGTTTGTCGGAGAAGAGCATAATAATGGGTTAGTCTATATTTTTGATAATCTAAAACTATTAAATCAAAACAATGGAGATAAATCAACCTTAGAGAGTGTTGATTTAACAATATTGATAAAAAAATTCGCAATTGAATTTATTGAATCAAAAAACTCAACTAATATTGTGAATTTAGAAACTAAAAAAGGAATAGATTTAATTCATAGAATTAAAACGGAAAATCAATCAAAATCCTCCAATACCGAATTAAATTTATATCCCGACTCTTTAAAAGCAAATTTTTCAACTGACCTTATTATTCTATTAGATGAATTAGATATTGTTATGAAAAATGAGAACACAGACCTTTCAGAGGCGATTGAAGCTATAGAAAAAATTGAAAAGAAAGAATCAATTGCTAAATTATCTGATATGGAAAAAATGATAATTTTTACTTCATGTTCTATGGCAAAAAGTTCTTTAAGTTATTGGAGTGAAAACTATGATAAATGGAAAACCCTATTTGGAAATAATCAAAAAAAATGGTGGCCAGATTGGAAAGAAATTGGTTTATCAGATGCCGGCGGAGCGGTTTTAGGAGCAACCCATTTAGCCATCTCAGGGACAGGCGCAGCAATGCTTGCTGGGGGGCCTGCTGGTGATGGACAGGTATTGGCCTTGTTGTAGTTGGGTACGGTCTGAAAGCATCTGCTGTTTCAGCATTCTTAAGCTTATTTTAGAATTATGAAATCATATATTTTATTTATTATATACACGATTACACTTATTGTATTTTTCGTATTTATTGTGGAGCTTAATATTGTTAGATCTATTATTTTGGGAATAATTATAACAGCGATAACTATGTATACTATTTCAAAAGCAAAAAAAGCCCATAACTAAAAATAAAAATATCCGGGGTTATTAGACAAACTGCCGTTACCGCACATTGAAAAAAAACTAAAATAGCTTGCTAAGGCACAATATTTGTACGTATATTTGTACAATATTACGTACATTAAAATATAAAACAATGTTAACAACAACAATTTCAGATTTCAGAAAAGATATTAAACGATATCTAGATAGCGTTACTAATAACTTTGAAACCCTTATTATTAATAGAGGCAAAGATAGCGGCGTTGTAGTGATTTCTTTGGAAGAATATAATTCTCTAAATGCAACACAACACGAATTATCTTCAAAATCAAATGAAAATCGATTAGACTCAGCCATCGAAAAATTAAAAAAAGGTAATTCGTTTCACAAAGAACTATTAGATTAATGAAATACATTTTCGTAGACGAATCTTGGGAAGATTATTTGTATTGGCAAAAAACCGATAAGAAAATAACGAAAAGAATAAATGAACTTCTAAAAGATATTTCGAGAAATCCTTTTACTGGTATTGGTAAACCAGAACCTCTTAAGTATAAATATAAAGGATTCTGGTCCAGAAGAATTGACGCAGAACACCGTTTGATTTACCAAGTTAAAGAAGATGAAATTCTAATAGCAAAATGCAGATTTCATTATGACTAAAAACGAAAACAACGTGCGGTAATAAATAGTCTTCATACGGCTTGCAAAGCCCAGTATGAAGTCCCGAAATTTCAGGATTGAACTAAATCCATACCACAATCTTAAGCTATGGGGTTTCAATAGTTTTCATTGGTTGTTTTGAGAGAGTAATTAGGCTTGGTTGGTATATTTTAAAGCTGCCATTTTAATTCTTGGCAGTTTTTATTCGTTTGTTATTGCTTAAGCATTGTTTTATAAATAATTTCAATTTTTAGACGATACAGTTACTTTATTTATTCTGAAGGATTCATTTAGTGCCTTATAAGAAATGTGAAAGAATAGAAAGAAATATATCTACGAACTGCCTTTTCCGCAAACGATAGCGTGAATAAATCCTAATTAAAAAGAATATTAGTGATGATTATTTGTAATTTCGCATCCTCATATTTCGATTTAATCAATCGAAAATGTTGTTAACCAAGAATTTAATTAAAATCGATTGCTTGCAATCAAAATAAGTAATGTATGAAAAGAGTTTTAGTTTTAACGGGAGGAGGTGATTGCCCAGGATTGAACGCAGTTATCCGCGCCATTGTTAAACGTGCTTCTCAAGAAAAAGATTGGGAAGTTGTTGGTAGTATTCAGGCTTTTAACGGTATTCTTTGGGAACCTGCCGAAATTAAAATACTTGACAGTAAGGCTGTTAAAGGCATTCATTATCAAGGCGGAACTATTATTGAAACCACAAATAAAGGCGGGCCATTTGCTTGGCCTATCAAAAATAAAGACGGTAGTTGGACTTCTGTTGATCGCTCTGATGAACTGATGCGTAAATTGCAATTTATGGGAATTGATGCCGTAATCAACATTGGTGGCGATGGATCTCAAAAAATTTCTCAGCAGTTATATGAAAAAGGAATGAATATTATCGGTGTTCCTAAAACCATAGATAATGACCTTTCGGCTACCGATTCTACTTTCGGCTATCAAACTGCTGTTGAAATTGCGACTGATGCTGTTGACAAATTGGTTACTACGGCTGCTTCTCACAACCGTGTTTTTGCAATGGAAGTAATGGGTCGATATGCAGGTTGGATTGCCCTAAATGCCGCTGTAGCAGGCGGAGCTGATGTATGCTTAATTCCTGAAATTCCATACGATATAGAAAAGGTTTATGAAAAAGTAAGAAGTCGATTTGTGAAAGACCGCGGCTTTGCCGTTATGGTGGTTTCGGAAGGTGCACGCCCTAAAAACGGAAAAATGACTTACACCGAAAGCGAAGAGACTGGATACGAAAATCTTAAGCTTGGAGGTGTTTCTGCACAAGTGCTGAAAGAATTGAAAGCCGCCGGTTGTAAAGCAGATATGCGCCACGTTCTTTTAGGTCATTTACAAAGAGGTGGAATTCCAATTGCTTACGATCGTGTGTTAGCTGCTCAGTTTGGTGTTAAAGCTTTCGAAATGGTATTGGCCGAAGAGTTTGGACGCATGGTTTCTTATCAGCATCCTGAAATTACCTCTGTTGCCTTAAAAGAGGCCATTGGCAAACCTAATTTGGTAACTATGGATAATGCTATGGTTAAAACTTGTCAGGGTTTGGGAATATCATTGGGCATCTAAACTGAAAGCTTTGTGGTACTCATTGATTTCTTTGTGGTTCTTCGTGAAATAGCTATTTTACAGAGTTGCTCATAGTAGCACAAAGCGACATAAAGAAATTTAGTTATATTGTAATTTTTGTTATTATTAGCTCTAATAATTGCTCAAATTCTTTAACACTGAAAGGGCTTACATTTAATGTGAACCCTTTTTTTTATGCCATTTTGTTTCGTTTTGAAAAAACTATTATTTTTGTAGTTTAAAATAGAAAATGAAGATCTATTCTTTTTATCAGTTTATGTTTTTATCGCCTTATCTCAATATCAAGAAAAGAGATACCTATCATTTTTAGTTTCCTCCTAATTCAATAATTCTTTTTTTAATTATTAAAAATGATGTGTTATGAAATTACCTTTTGCTGAATCATATAGAATAAAAATGGTAGAGACCATTAAAAAAAGTACTCAAGAAGAACGTGAACAATGGATTAAAGAAGCCAATTACAATTTATTTAACCTGAAAAGCGATCAGGTTTTTGTTGATTTGCTAACCGATTCAGGAACGGGCGCTATGAGCGATAAACAATGGTCGGCAATGATGCTGGGCGATGAAAGTTATGCCGGTGCCAGTTCATATTATAAAATGAAAAAGGCTATTGAGGATATTCTTGGCTTTCCTTATTTCTTACCAACTCACCAAGGAAGAGCAGCAGAAAATGTACTTTTCTCAGTTTTGGTTAAGGAAGGAATGATTGTTCCCGGAAATTCTCATTTCGATACAACCAAAGGACATATCGAATTCCGTAAAGCTACCGCGGTAGATTGCACCATTGATGAAGCTTTTGACACGACTGCTTATCATGATTTTAAAGGAAATGTTGATTTGGAAAAACTTGAAAAAGTTTTGAAAAGCAATCCTTTGGAGAAAATTCCGATGATTATTATGACCATCACTAATAATACCGCCGGTGGACAACCTGTTTCTATGCAAAATTTACGCGAAGTTTATGCTATGTCAAGAAAATACGGTGTTCGCGTAGTTATTGATTCGGCTCGTTTTGCAGAGAATGCTTATTTTATTAAGCAGCGCGAAGCCGGTTACGCCGATAAAAGCATCAAGGAAATTGCCAAGGAAATGTTTACTTATGCTGACGCAATGACAATGAGCGCAAAAAAAGATGCCATTGTGAATATGGGCGGATTTATCGGCTTTAAAGATGAAGATTTATTTAAACAAGCCTCCGTGTTTGGAATTGTGTTTGAAGGCTTTATCACTTATGGAGGAATGTCGGGACGCGATATGAATGCTTTGGCTCAAGGTTTGGACGAAGGAACTGAATTTGATACGCTCGATTCACGCATCAAACAAACTGCTTTTCTTGGCGAGCGCTTAAAAGCTTTTGGTGTACCAATGCAAGAACCTTTTGGCGGACATGCTATTTTTGTGGACGTAAAACGCTTTTTACCGCATATTCCAAAAGAAGAATTTCCGGCACAAACTTTAGCTATTGAGTTATATTTGGAAGCAGGTGTGCGTGCAGTAGAAATTGGAGCCATTATGGCTGATCGTGACCCAATTACACGCGAAAATCGTTATCCTGAATTGGAATTGATTCGAATGGCTATTCCTCGCAGAACCTATACCAATAATCATATGGAATATGTAGCAGTTGCTTTAGGTAATGTTTACGCAAGGCGAAACGATATTAAACGAGGTGTAAAAATTGTTAAAGAAGCACCAATAATGCGTCACTTTACTGTAGAGTTGGAGAAACTGTAATATATTAAGGTCATCTTTTTGATGACCTTTTTTTACAGATAAAACACGCTTAAACTACTTTTTTATATCG
>CAZTST010000015.1:12487-24272 GCA_964616585.1 uncultured Draconibacterium sp. | reverse complement strand
CCTTCCGTTAAAACCTTTATGGAAAACACTATCCTTTTTGCAAAAGAAAAAGGATATGTTGAAACAATTAAAGGCCGCCGCCGCTATTTAAAAGATATAAACTCAGCCAATGCTATTGTGCGTGGTTTTGCAGAGCGAAATGCTATCAATGCTCCAATTCAAGGTTCTTCAGCTGATATGATAAAAGTAGCCATGATTAATATTCATCAGCGAATGCTTGAAAAAAATATGCGTTCAAAAATGATTTTACAAGTGCATGATGAATTAGTTTTTGATGCGCATCGTGATGAGGTTGAGGAGCTTAAAATTATGGTTGAAAAGGAAATGCGCGAAGCTGTTACTTTGAATGTTCCTATTGTGGTGGATATGAATACAGGCGAAAACTGGTTGCAAGCACATTAAAAATCATGCAAAACGAAAAAGCATTACGCTGGGCAATTAATCTTGCGGCTTTGGTCGTTTTGATGGATCTTTCTGCCGTGAATATTGCTTTGCCCGAAATGCGAATGTATTTTAAGTTTAGTGTTTCATTCGTTTCCTTAGTTTTGATGATATCAATGCTCACAGCAACCAGCTCGGCATTGATTATGGGAAAGATAAGTCAGTTAATCTCTCCAAAAAAAATCTTAATTCTGGGTTTTGCAATTTTTGGGACTACAACTTTTTTAAGTGGAATTATTCGCGATTTCAACGTTCTATTAGTTTTACGTTTTATGCAGGGCTTTGCTGAGTCTGCTTTGTATGTTATTGGTCCTGCGCTTATTAAACGATATATTAGCCCTGAAAAACAGGCTACTGCGTACGGTCAATGGATGATGAGCACTGGAATAGGCATAAGTTTTGGTCCTTTGATTGGCGGATATTTAGTTAGTTTGTTTTCTTGGTCGGCAGTGTTTTTTATTAATGTTCCTTTTGTAATTTTTGGATTATGGTTTAGCTTTAAACTTAAGCTGGACAAGATTGAGACAAAAAAAGAAAAATTTGATTTTATCGGTGCAATATTAAGTTTTGCATTTTTGGCCAGTCTTATTGCCGGTGTTAATATTGCAAAACATATTAGTTGGAATATTTCCCGGATGTTTTTCGTTGCTTCATTACTATTTTTTGTGGCTTTTCTTTTTCGAGAAAAAAAATTCTCTTTTCCAATTTTACAATTGAGTTTATTTCGTTCGCGCAATTTTTGGCTCGCAAGCATAGGCTTTTTAATATTTTTTACAGTGAATGTTGGCTCTCGCCTTTTACGCCCTTTTTATTTTGAAGAAGGACGAGGTTTTGGCCCCGAATTATCGGGTCTGCTTATGGTAATTTCGCCTGCTGTAATGGTCTTATTATCACCGTTTACAGTGCACTTTCAGCGAATTTTAGGAACCAAAAAAACCGTTATTTTAGGTAATTTATTTCTATTTATTTCAATGATTCTTTTTAGCTTTTGGAACGAAGAAAGCAGCTTCCAATATCTGGTTTTCTCTATGCTTATACTAGGTGTTGGTATGGGATTATTTTATCCTGCAGCCACTTCCATTGGAATGCATAGTTTGCCTCGCGATAATTATGGAATGGGTTCTGCAGCCATTTCTACATCCAAGAGTATGGGGAAATTAATCGGAGTGTTAGTTTTTGCATTGATGTTTAGCTCCTTTTTACAAAATTATGATTTAACTATTGAAACAGCATTAATTCCAGATAAGATATCTGCAATTCAATATGTATTTCGATTTGCTGCAATAATATCTTTTATAGGTTTGCTTTTTTCATGCTTTTTTGAATTAGAAAGCCAAGGATAATTGTAATGTTTTGGATAATTTGTTATTTGATTCTCTAGTACGTTTCGTGTCTTTTACTGAAATAGTCCTGAAAATAACTGTTTTGTAAAATGGTTGGAAAAGTGTAAATTTATCATTCAAAAACAGAACCACATAATCACTTTAATATGAACCGTTTAACACCTCCTTTTCCTGTCGATATTCCTCAACTTAGTACAAATAATTTTGTTTCCTGGCACGATGTTGATTTTAGCGGCTGTTTAAGCTTGTATTCACTTTTCAATTTTGCTCAGGAAACGGCATGGAAACATGCTGAAAAACTTGGTTTTGGTTTTGAACAATTGGGAGATAATAAACTTGCCTGGGTTTTATTTGGAATGCGAATAAAAGTTCTAAATCAATTACCTAAATGGCAGGAAAGTCTTATTATTCAAACTCAGCCAAAAGGAATTAGCGGCATGTTTGCTAATCGCGATTATCGCATGTTAAATTTAGATAATCAATTAATTGCGATAGGCTCTTCAAATTGGTTGGTAATTGAAACCGAAACTAGAAGGCCTCAACGTCTCGACCATGTTTTTAATTCATTACGATTTGTAGAAAATCCCGAAAATTTAATTTCAAGATTAAAACCAAAAGGCGATTTTCCGGTTTTACTAAATACCTATACAGTAAAAAGCAGCGATATCGATTATTATGGCCATGTTAATAATGCTAAATATATTTCGTGGATAACAGATTTATACACGCCCGATCAGCTAAAAGAATTTCCTTTGGATGAAATAATGGTGAATTTTTTACAGGAAACTCGTTTTGGCGAACAAATTGAAATATTTGCTGATAGAGTCGAAAATCATGGAAAAGTGCGTTATAAAATGCAAAGAAAAAGCGACGAAAAAATAATTCTTTTGGTTGAGGCCGATTGGAAATAAAAATATTATGTCTGCTAAACTTCAATTTTCTGCTGATTTTTTTAATTACAAACGCTTAAAAACGCAAGAAGTAAATTTGGGTATATTGGTCATTGGTGGCAACAATCCAATTGTGGTTCAGTCGATGACCAATACAAATACTTTGGATACACAAGCAACAGTAGAACAATGTATTAGAATAATAAAAGCAGGCGGCGAACTGGTTAGGATAACTGTACAAAATGTTGCTGAAGCTGAAAATTTAAAAAATATTAAAACAGAACTGCTTGCCCAAGGATATAAAATACCTTTGGCGGCAGATATTCATTTCAATCCGAAAGCGGCTGAAGTTGCTGCGCAATATGTTGAAAAAGTGCGGATTAATCCTGGAAATTATTCCGAAAATAATAAAAAAAGCGATTATTCAGAAGATGAATATCAGCAAGCACTAAATAAAACTGCCAAAAAACTACAGCCACTGATTGAGAAATGCAAAAAACACAAAACGGCTATTCGTATTGGTGTTAATCATGGTTCATTATCTAACAGAATTTTGAGCAGATTTGGAAATACAGCTCAAGGAATGCTTGAATCTGCTTTGGAATTTATAAAAATTTTTGAAGACGCTCATTTTTTTGATTTAATAATTTCGCTTAAATCTAGTAATGTATTAATAATGATGCATTCTAATAGATTGCTTGCAGCACGAATGCTCGAAAGAGGAAGAATTTACCCAATTCATTTAGGTGTAACCGAAGCAGGAAATGGCCTCGAAGGACGTCAAAAATCAATTGCCGGAATCGCATCTTTGCTTAACGATGGGATAGGCGATACTATTAGAGTTTCTTTGACCGAAGCGCCCGAGAATGAAATACCTTTGGCCATTATGTTGAGAAATTCATTCAAGCAAAATGCAGAATATCAGTCTTTTGGAGCAAAAACTGCTTGGTTTAATCCTTATTCGTTTAATAAACGAATTTCTGCAAATATTAAAAATATTGGAGGAAAAAATCCGGCGCTTGTAATTTTGCCTGCTACTCAACGATATAGTTGTAAGATTCAAAAACCATTTACAAACGTTGAAACAGTTCCGCCGGATTTTCTTTATATCGAAACTGAAAAACCTGTTTTTTTACCTGCTGAGAATCAGTATATTCAAGATTTTTCTGTTTGGAAAAACGAGCATCCTAATTGTTATCCTTTGCTAAATAAAATTGAATTGCTTGAAAAAAATCTTCCCAATAGTCAAATGATTTTTGTGAAATTATCAGCTAAGGATTTAATATCTAAAAAGGTAATAATTACACTAAAAAACACTGCCAATATCGTGTTGGTTTTAAGCGCAGAAAGCGAATATCCAATCGCCGAATGGCGAAAAGCTTTTTACTTATTAAATATTGAGCAGATAAATACTCCGGTTATTTTACATCGAAAATTTAATTTGGACCAAAACGAAACTTTATTGGTGGAAACCACAAAGGTATTTTCCGCCTTAATGCTGGATGGATTTGGTGATGGAATCTGGATTCAGGATTATGATTGTGCACATATAAAAACACTTAATCAATTGTCGTTCGGCATTTTACAGTCTTGCAGATTGCGATTAACTCAAACAGAATATATTGCATGCCCTTCTTGTGGCAGAACTTTATTTAATATTGAAGAGCGATTAGATGAAATTAAGAAGAAAACCAAACACCTAAAGCATTTAAAAATAGCAATTATGGGTTGTCTTGTAAATGGTTTAGGCGAAATGGCCGATGCTGATTATGGTTATGTTGGAAGTGGAAAATCAAAAGTAAATCTGTATAAAGGAAAAGAATTATTGCGTAAAAATATTACCGAAGAAGATGCTTCTGACGCTTTGGTTGATTTGATTAAAGCTGAAGGAGATTGGCGTGACTATTAATAAACTACAATTTTAGAACGCTGTACTTGCTCTTTTGAATGAAGCGATAAAGTATAAATGCCACTTGGTAATTCGAGATGCAATTCCGATTGACCGGGTTGGATATTTTGTTTATAAACACATCTTCCTTCAGTACTGAATATTATTAGCTCGCCAGCAAATAGATTTTGAATTTTAAAGTTTCCGTTTGATGGATTTGGCGAAATAAGAAGCTCCATTATTCCGATTTCTTCTATTCCGGTAGGTGACCATATTGCACCAATTACGTTCCCCCAAATATATTCTACAAGTTCCGGAATATCAATAAAAGGATTACGATTATGCTGATAAGTATAAATTATTTCGTTTCGATTGCGTTCCCAATCATCTACCATATCCTCACGATTCCATTCAATAAGTGTAGATAATCTGCCGTGATAAGGACTTGAATCCATGTTATTAGGAAGGTTTTCTGTTAATTCAAGATTGGGTTCGCCATTTTCTCCTTCGTAACGAACTGCCATATAAAAAATCATGCGAGCCACATCGCCTTTAACAGCATCACGTGGCTCAAAAGTCCACAGGTTTGCATCATACTTAGAGCCTGTGAATTCTCCATTATCCCAAACCTCAACACAGGTTACACAGTTGTCGAAAGAGCGATTATTACGGATGCTGTTAACGCTTATATCTTCAGGGCGTAAATTGTGAACATCAGTTCCTGCCGGAGGGTCGATATCAAAATCGCCACGCGATTTAGCCCAAACATGTTCACGACTCCAACCGCTTGCAGATCGGTATTCATTGCCGGCGGTGCCAGCAAGTATAGATTGCCCTGAGTATAAGAAGATTACATTAGCTGAATTATTTGGGTCTTTATCTGTTTCTTTTAAAATATCCCACGTATCTGTTGAACTTGAAGTGTAATAGTATTCTGTATGATTATTTATAATACTATAAAGTTCCCATTTTAATGCGTCTCCTTTTAAACCTTGAGCGCTCTGATAATATGAACCATACGTTTGCCCAAATATAATATTTGCCCATAAGACAAATAAAATCATCGCTAATTTCCGCATTTAAATAAGTAATTTGACGAGGCAAAGATAGTCTTTTCCCTGTTTTACAAACAATTATAAAAAACTTATGAAGTTTGATGTTTTAAATGAGAAGTTCTCTCTGATAAATAAAAAAAGCCCTCCGGAATTTCTGAAGGGCTTTAGATTAAAAGCGTTTAACTTATTGTTTCATAATCTTTTGTGTGATAATATTATCACCATCAACAACTCGAACAAAATAAATACCTTGTTTCTGTGAGCTCAGATCAATTTCTGTTTTATATTCCTGAGCCAAAGCTTCAAAAACCCTCATTCCCATAACATTGAAGACTTCAATTTTGGTGTTTATTTTAAATTCAGTGCCTAATTGAACAAAGAATTTTCCGTTGTTTGGATTAGGATAAATACTTAAATCTAAGCTATTTAAATCATCAATACCAGTTATAGTATAAATATGAGTTCCTAAGTATTCAGAAGTTGCTGAATTTGCACTTGCAACTGTAGCAAGACTTGCGAGCACCCATTCTCCTGTTCCATCTAAAACACTCATGTTTTTATTCCCTTCTGTAACAGTAGCTTTGCGATAAAAACTGCGATCAAGTCCCCAGACTCCACCTGCAATAGAAGCATAGAGACAATCTACGCGATGCTGCCAGGTAGGTCCACCATTCATTAAAGCAATAGGATCATCTCCATTAACAAAAGTAGCAGTAGTGGAAGCAAATGAATTGGAAACAGCATAACTTGGATTTATTGCGCTTGGATTTTTATAAAGCAGTGTTTGTCCTCCGGCAATTGTTCCGCTTAATTTGTTTCCGTCATTATATTCTGCCGCATCTAATGGATTATCCGTATTACTAAAACGGCCAAGATGATAGGTACTTAAATCAACTGCTTCAGTTCCAAGATTAGTTATCTCAATATATTTGTCATTACTAACTCCTTCGTAATATTGCGAAATTATTAATCTTGTACTTAAGGATATTTCAACAGTTGTGAAAGTTAAAGTAGATGGTGAAGTTGCATTATCGCTTTCATCTTCAACAGAACCGATAGTTACATAGTACAATTGATTGTTTTTCAAATTATTACTTGGTGTAACAGCAATGGTTTTAGTACGGTAATTGTAAGTAGCTGTAAAAGCAATGTTTGCGCCATTACTATCTGTTTCCCGTAAGGAAAATAAGCTTGCTACATTATCGCTTGTTATCTCTGTATTATTAATAAAGCGAATATCTTCATCAAATGCGAAATATAAGGTAGCGCTATTATACACATCATTTGCACCATTTGCAGGAGTTGATATATACGTAGGAGCAGTTAAGTCTTGAACTCTGGTTGTAAAACTAATTTCCGTAAAACTATTTGCTGTTTGGTCTGCGTATTCAACCTCAGCAATAGAGGCATAATAAGTTTGAACGTAATTTAAGTCCGTTGCAGGTGTAATAGTTATAACTTTTTTATCATTATCAATATCGGCTGTAAATGTGATATCAGCGCCATTAATATCGTTTTGTTTTAATGTAAGCAATTCGGCTACATTATCATTTGTAATTTCAATACCATCTCTAAGACTTATCGCTTTAGCAAAAACAAATTTAACTGTAGTGTTAATTTCGATATTTGTTTCTCCATCTTTTGGAAAGGTGCTGAATGTTGACGACCAGGTTGCATTAACTGCATTTCCCCAAATATATTCAGCTAAATCAGGTAGATCGATAAAAGGATTACGGTTGAGTTGATAATTAGTATAAATAATATCGTTTCTATTTCGTTCCCAATCATCAACAGGGTCAATGCGATTCCATTCTAAAAGTGTTGACAAACGACCAAATATTGGATTTTTATCATATATGTCAGGAATTGTTTCGATCAATTCCATATCAAGCTCACCGTCATTTCCTTCATATCGAACAGCCATATAAAATATAATACGAGCAACATCGCCTTTTACAGCGTCTCTTGGCTCAAAAGTATATTCATATTTATCGATATAAGAACCTGTGGCAACTCCATTAAATAAAACATCTTCACAGTTTTTACAATAATCATAAGAGCGATTACTACGTGTAGAGTTTACGCCACCATCTTCCGGGCGTAAATTATGTACATCTGTACCAACACCCGGAAAATCAGTACTAAAATCCCCTCGCGATTGAGGCCAAACATGCTCTCTGGTCCATGTGTTAGCTTCATTATATGGAGCACCGGCAACAATCGAGCTTCCTGAATACAGGAAAATAACATTAGCCGAATTGAGCGGGTCTTTATCAGTCTGTTTTAAGATATCCCAAACATCTGTCGAACTCGCAGTATAAGGAAACGTTGTATGTCCTTTAATAATAGTATTAAGCGCCGTTTTTAAAGCGTCTGCTTTTAAACCTTCGGCATTTTGGTAATATGTGCCGTACGTTTGCCCAAATATAATATTTGTCCATAAGACAAATAAAATCATCCAAAATTTTCGCATTTCTATAAGTAATTTGACGAGGCAAAGATAAGCTTTTCCTGTTTTACAAACCATTATAAAAAACTGATGAAGGTTGAAGTTGTTAATGACTATTGACCGAGGAAAATCAAAGTTTATCCGCTACGCGGTATTTACCCATAAAATTTTTATTAAGCTTATTATTGCCTGTAGGGCATTAAGTATTGTAGAAAAGAATCAACGAAAATGTCAAATACTTCGTAGAAGTTAAACAGGACATAGCAAACCAGATGTTTTACAAACATTTTGTCGGACAGTAATGATATGTTGATAAGTTCTCTTCAATAAATAAAAAAGCCCCTCAGAATATCTGAGAGGCTTTAAAATTAAAAAGTTGTAACTTATTGTTTCATAATCTTTTGAGTAATAATGTTTTCACCATTATCAACTCTCACATAATAAACACCTTGTTTCATCGAGCTTAAGTCGATTTCTGTTTTATCGGCATAAATCATAGTTTCAAGCACTTTCATACCAACTACATTAAATACTTCAATTTTAGAATTTGCTTTAAAAGCATCGCCCATTTGAACAAAGAATTTGCCATGACTAGGATTTGGATAGATGCTAAGCTCTGTATTTGACAAATCGGTAATGCCCGTAGAAGTTGTTGGAGTAACCTCTTCCCAAGTAGTTCCTAAACGTAGTTCATCAAATTCCATAAATGGAGTTTCTCCATCAGAGTCTTGTCTAATAAAAAACTTATTTATACTCAAGGCAGGAGTTGCATCATTACCAGTAAGGGTTGCTGTTGGTGCAGTACCTCCAAAATCGTCACTACTTGGATTAATCCATGTTGCAACATCTCCATTATCAATATTATAACTAATCACCGCAAAAATAACATCACCTACATTATAAGTATTTGTTGTTACTGGAGGAAGAGTACTCATATTTCCAAATTCAATATCGAATGTTGTACTTGTTGCATCAGGGTTTGGTCTTACCCATATGCGTGCATCGTAAGAAAAAGTCTCATCAGCTATAGCAGCAAAATAACCACCATCGGTCAAATCTGTTATTGCTGATTGATCAGTAACTTTAAAAATAAATGAGGCAAAAACGCTTCCTGATGTAGCTGCTTCAAAAGTTAAATATGGATCAAATCCACCACCATTAAAACTAACACTATTTCCAACGGATGTTGGTAGTCCAGAATAAGTTAAGGATCCTGAAGTTACCACAACTTCGGCAGGGCCTGAATTCAAGTTTATCCAATTCGCTTGAGCTCCTAAAGCTTCACCAGCGGCATAATCAAAACCTTCATAATGAGGCAAAGAAGGAAGAGGTGCAGCAACAGTAAAGTTAATCGTATAAGTTTCAGTAGTTGTTGCGTTTTCAGCAGTCACTAATACAGTTGACGATCCAGGTAAAGCAGTAGCATCAGTTGTAACAGCAGTAGCATTTACGTCAGTTGGCGTACCTACAACAGTCGGAACAATAGTTGTTCCGGAGGCTAATACAACATCATAAGATAAAGTAGCCGCATCAAAACCGGCAACTGTAGTACCGTTATAAGTTAAGGCACTTAATGTAGCATCGGTGCCTACTACAGCATTAACAGTTAAAACACCGCTAACATTTGTTGTGCCGTCCCAAAAATTTCCTGCACCATCAACAAAACCTCCATAAGTAAAAGAACTATTGTTTAACTGGAATTTACTTGCATAATAATAAGTCCCTGCTGACAGAGCCGAACCAATTTCTGCTTTATATTCATCATTATTTCCAGAATCCCCGTTATAAGTTGCAGAAATCCAAGTTGTCCAAGTTGAAGGATCAGTATCTGTTGTACTTACACCAATCCAGGCAGCAAGACCTGCACCTTGTCCGGCAGCATCTGTAACGCCTGCTTCCCAAGCTTGTGCATAAACATCAAAAGTTCCACCTGCATCTATTGTTCCTGTTCCCGGCCATTGTAGGTTACACCAATCTACTTCTTCGGTGGAAGCAGCTGCTGTAGGAGTAACATCAGCCCAGCTTGTACCAACTCTTAACTCATCCATTTCCATTGCAGGAGTTTCGGTATCACTATCTTGGCGGATAAAAAATTGAACTGCACTTGTTAAATCAGTTCCTGTAAGATTAGTTACTGTGGCAGAAGCACTTGGAAAAGTTGAGCTTCCAAAATCAGATGAACTTGGATTAACCCAGATATTTACAATATCGTTGCTTGCCCCGACTACAAATTCATACGATACGACAACAAACACTGAATTATCTAGTGTTTGTGTTCCACTTACCCATACCATATTAGTAGAGGTAGATGTACGAGGATTAATGCCAATTTTGTATCCCGAACCATCAAGACCTGTCCAGATTGTTGCGCCAAATGTAGTAGTATTTTGCGCAAACCCCGCAAAATATCCACCGACAGCATTAAGAGCACCTAAATCAGTAACATTCATAATAAATGAATAAAAAACAGTACCAGAAGTCTGAGTTGTGAAAGCTTTACCAAGGTCAGTACCGCCACCTGCAAAAGAAATTTTATTTCCAGTTGAGGCCTCTAAACCGGTTATTGAAAGATTTCCACTTGCTATTAAAATGTCATCTGTACTTGAACTATTAACTGAATACCCAGCTTGAACGGTTAATGCTTGTCCAGCTGTATAATCAAAACCTTCATAATGAGGCAATGTAACTTGCGCATTCAAAACCCCAACGCCAAACAGCATAAAAAGTCCAAATGCAATTGATTTAAAAAGTAAAGTTTTTTTCATAATATTAAGATTTGTTTATAAATAAAATTTTCTTCGTATTCTTTTTATAAAAGGGTGTTAAAACTAGGCATAATTTCTTTACTAATCAAAGCATTATTGATAAATCTTAAAAATAAAAAATAATTTCGATTGAAAAAGCTATTTTTTTAGAATGGATATTTATTGGTTTAAAAAAATTAAGAACATTAAAATGATATTTTTAATATGCATAATATAAAATCCCTTAAATATGCAATTCATATGATGACTGATTGAAAACCAGCTATTTGTATTAGCGGTTGTTTTTTTGAGTTTTCAAATGAAATCAGATAATTGCAATACTCTTGCAGATATGAATATCCTTAAAAATTAATTAAAGAGTACAGAATAAATATTTTTTGAATTGCTTTGAAAATGAGAATAATATACTTACTTTTACAATTCCCCAACCGAGGAGTTAAAAGCAGTTTTAAAACAACTCATATTTAGTTGTGTTGCATAGAATGTAAGGAATATAAAACAGAACATTTAACTATATTATAAGAACTTAATTATTAAAAAAGTATAACACTCTATAATCACTGCGAAGGAGATTTATGGAGGTATAATGCTAATTATTAACGCGTTGGAAGCTATTTATAGCCACTCCAACAAATTTTTTTGGATATGGATAAATATTCCCTAAACACAAAATTCTACCCGAATTTGTTTTTATTTTTACCTTTTGCCATAATTGGTATTTCATTTTCAATATATATTGAAAATTATTTAAATATTTTAACCGGCATAGTAATTTCATTAGTACTAAGTTATTATTTATCAAACCTATGCAGAAATATTGGCAAACGGAAGGAAAAGCTAATGTGGGAACTTTGGGGCGCTACACCTACACAGCTATTATTCTCTTACAATAATAATATAATTGATGAAAAAACAAAAGACCGATATCATGAATTAATGCTAAAAAAGCTACCG
>CAZTST010000015.1:0-12477 GCA_964616585.1 uncultured Draconibacterium sp. | reverse complement strand
ATTGAACTGGATTTTAAGAATATTGGACAAGATGCTCCTATGGTAATTTATCAATCATGGACAAATTATTTAATAAGACAAACAAGAAATGCAAAAAAACACCCATTGCTTTATAACGATAGTGTAAGCTACTGTTTTAAACGTAATCTTTGGGGACTTAAATCATTTTCTTTAACACTAATTATTATTTGTTTTATTGCAAATTTTTTGCTGTTTGTTTTTTATTCAGAATCATTATCTCTTTCTATTTCTTTGGTAGCATTTTTTATTTCCGAATTAGTTTTAATTATTCTGTTTCTTATTTGGGTTAAAATTATTAACATAAATTGGGTAAAAACACCTGCATTTGCATATGCAAAACGTTTATTAGATACTATAGATAATTAAACAAATTATATACTCAAAAATGCAAAAAGCCCCTGAAAATAATTTTCAAGGGCTTCTATTTTTCTAAATATTTGTTTGATTAATGACCACTTGTGGCAGGCATTTTAATTTTATCGCCATGATCTTCAACAATAATTTTCAAAAATTCTTTGCTGTAGCCCGGCTGTTTCACCTTTGGATTTTGTTGACCCGGATCAGCCGTTTTAATATTGCCGTCCATATATTTCATAAACAGATACCGGTAAAACTCTTTCCATGCATAAGTAACCTTATCAGCTTCTGTGCATGAGTAATTAGTCAAATATTCAACAGCAGTTTTCGGGTCTTTTTCTAAAAGGGCAAGTGCTCTTTTATCAATTTCCGGAGTTAAAGCTACAAAAGTATCCTCAAACATTTTTTGCTTTGCTGCAACTTCCGGATGAATTGCATTATAGCGTGTATAAGTAAAATTTGTAACTTGATTAAAAACCCAAAAAGCTGCATCATCGCTCCAAACCATCATTTTACCATTACCGCGTTCAAAAGTACGAGGTGCTTTGGTAATGCTGGAATACATTGGAATATAAACAGAACTGGCAGCATCATCAACACCAAACCAGATTATACCGCCTATTTTGTTTGGTAACCAAGAACGAGACTGTGATATAAAAGAAAAACCTGTTTGTTGTGTTGCAGTTACTCGCTCGTGGCAATAAGCAACGCCATCAACTTCCCAAGTCATTGGTCGCCAACGATATGGAGCTTCATAAGGACCTGCTCCGGCATCTTTACTCATATCTAATTCAGTACCTTCCAAATGATTACGCATAAAATGCATCATGTCCTGAACACTAATTTTTCTATTTGGTTTTACCCATAAAGGCATACGGTTGGTTGCATAAGCATCAACGTTTTCATCGCCATTGGCTAATTTTTCGCCATGCTCGATATTTCCTTTGGCGTATTCCCAATAATCGTTCATATTATCAGTTACCTGATCGAACATACTCCAAACACGTATTTCGCAAAAACGAGCACCGCCAAAATCAACAGGAGCATAAGTTTCAGAGAAACTGAAATTACTATCTTTTCCTTTATACCAATTCATTTTACGAGCAAAATCGATAACATCATAAGAATAAACGGTGGTGACTTTTGGATTAAAAATTTTGTCTAGTTCTTTGGAAGTGATTGATGTTTTCCCATCGGCTAAAGGGAAAGCTTCAATGCGAGCATGATTAGCATGGCCGCTTACATAACCATCTGGAATTAAGCGAGCTACCCAAACAGCACCTTTTTCAACAGTACCTTTACTAATTAATTCCATAATCCAAACTTCGTTGGCATCGGAAATTGAAAAAGATTCTCCGGAACTATAATAGCCATATTCAGCCATTAATTCAGCAATGATTTTAATTGCTTCACGAGCACTTTTTGAACGCTGTAAACCAATATAGATTAAACTGCCATAATCCATTATGGCATTTGGATCGCTTAATTCATTACGACCACCATAAGTAGTTTCGCCAATAGCAACTTGATACTCATTCATATTTCCCACTACATTGTAGGTTTCTTTAGCTTGTTTAATAACGCCGAGATATTTTCCGGTATCCCATTCGTAAATATCTAACATAGCATCATCTGCCCAGGTGGCTGCAGGCCAATGATATAACTCTCCAAAAAGCACATGCGAATCTGCTGCATAAGAAATCATAGTGGAGCCATCGGTTGAAGCACCTTTTGTAATCAAATAGTTTGTACAAGCATTAGCTTGGTTAATTGTGGCAATGGAAAACATTAAAGCTACCATTAACACGAATAAATTTTTCTTCATATTCAATTGTGTTTTAATTATTTCTAGTATAAGGATACAAAAATAATGGAATTATGGAAACGGACAAAAAGAATTAATCAAACATCATATTATACAAACGCTCAATACCTTGCGAAAGTTCGGAAATAGATATGTACTTGCTTTTTCTCAGATATTCTTTGCGGTCGAAAAAAATTAAAAGTGTAGGATTAGAGAAAATGCCGAATTCTGCTGAAATTAGAGGATATTTCTCAGAATTAATGAAATATAAATTCATTTTTGGATAATCATTAGCTAAAAGTTCTTTTACTTTTGGACGCAAACTGATGCAAGGAGCACAATTATCGCTATAAAAATAAGCAATTAAACCAGCATCGTTAGTGATGGCGTCTTGCAACAGTGAAAGTGTGTTCAATTCGTTATCCATTTTTATATATTTTCGAGGGCACAAAAGTAATGATTTCTTAGACTTTATTTGTGCTGTCATACATATGACCAATAATCGTTAAATAATGAACTAATGTAATTTACTTGTTCAATTTTTGACCTAAATATATGGTTACGTCCAATAAATAAAAATATATGGACGTACTAATGTGTTTTTTTCAATATTTGAACATATATTTGCTGAATGTCCGGAATTAATCAAATATTGAACAAATATGACTGATATTAAATTTGATAGATTAAAACCTTATAATGGCTTACCATTACTACCACCTAGTAATGATATCGAAAATAATCCAAATATTTTAAGGCGATTAGTTTTAGCATCAAGAGCTTTAGCAACTGTGAATGGAAATTTAAATAGACTACCAAATCCATTAATGCTAATAAATACTATAGCTTTACAAGAAGCTAAAACTTCTACTGAAATTGAGAATATTTTTACCACTGAGGATGAGCTATATAAGGCTATTTCAGATACACAAAAGGAAGGCAATATAAACCTGGCAACAAAAGAAGTCTTAAAATATCGTGAAGCGCTATGGGCAGGATTCATAGCATTACAAGAGAATAAAAGCATAAACACAACTCTGATTCAGGGAATATTTAATCAAATAAAGGAAACAACTTCAAGTTATCGTTCTCCGCATGCCAATGTAGTTATAAAAAGGGGACAAAGTGAATTAAAATCTGGAGAGATAGTATATACACCACCAAGAGCGGATGGATTGATTGAGAATCTCATGGATAATTTGGTTGATTATTTGAACAATGATGAGAAATATCCTGCTGACCCAATATTAAAAATGTGTATTGCTCATTATCAATTCGAGGCAATTCATCCATTTCAAGACGGGAATGGAAGGACAGGTAGAATAATAAATTTGTTATATCTATTTAGCAAAGGATTGCTATCTCAGCCGGTACTTTACATGTCAAAGTTTATTATATCGAATAAAGAAGACTATTATTATAGACTTAGTGCAGTTACCCAAAGGAATTCGTGGGAATCTTGGATTGAATTTATGTTAGAGGCAACAGAAAAAACATCCGTACTTACTAATAATCTGATTAACGATATACTGGAACAAATGGAATCTACACTCGAATATACAAAGGATAAGATAAAATGGTATAATAAAGAAGTAAATGAAGCAATTTTTAGTCAGCCATATATTAAACCTAGTGTAATAGGAGAGGTAATTGGAAAGTCATCAAGAACAACACTAACTAAATATATCAACGAATTAGTAAAGCATAAAATTCTAAGGCCAAAAAAAGATGGAGTTGAAGTTTTTTATATCAATGACGATTTATTAAGAATACTTGAGGGATAACAACAACAAAGCCTAAAACAATAACACATAATAATTTATGGAAGAAATAACACAAAATCAAAATCAGCCCCGGCGTCCTCAACTTTTAACCGTATTAGCAATACTTAGTTTTATTGGCTCAGGATTGTCTTTTTTTTCTTATTTAATAATGAGCTTTTCGTTCGATACAGTACTAAACGTTGTAGAAACTGAACTAAGTGAGCTTTACCCTGAAATGTTTGCTGATTTTATAAGAGAAGCGGGAAAATCCTTTTTTATGCTTGGTACTTTGGCTTATGCAGTCTCTTTATTTGGTGTTTATAAAATGTGGCATTTGCAAAAAGAAGGTCTTCATTATTATGCTGTATCTCAATTTATTATATTGTTTTTACCTTTAATTTTTGTAAGTACGCAGGTGTCTGTTTTGCCTGGATTACTTCTAACCGTATTATTTATTCTGTTATACTACAAAAGTTTTAAAATGATAGAAAATGGGAATTAATAAGCCTTATATAAGACCTTTTCTTATATCAACAATCCTAATTGTGCTTAGTATTATGGCTGTTGTTTTTAGCGCCGTATTAATTTACACAGGAATATTCTTTTCAGAAGTTCAGAGCGGTCTTGAGATATATCTTTCCGACACATTTGTAAAAATCTCATTTTCATTAATATATGTATTGCTTTTATTTGCTGCACTTATTTTAATAATATCTGTTGTTCTTATGTGGATAAGAAAAAAAGTGGGCTTGTTCCTTTTTTTTTCGTTGTCTTTAATATTGTTGTTTTTACTTCTGTTTGCAAATCCTATAGATTGGTTTAATATAATTATTCTATTGATTTTGAATTTAGCTTTAATTCTAAACCTAAATTATTTTTCAATAAAGCAAGAAAAAAAAGCTGAGGCCAATTCAGACGAGAATCTTTAACTAAATTTATTTTGTGAGTATTATGCATGCATAGTTTTATATTTCATAATTTTTGAACTCTAAAATGCAGTATTAAACAATCTGTATTTCAATAAAATGTGAATAAATGTTAATTATTTTCCAAAAATTTACTTGTTGTATGTAAAAAACACCCTAAATTGCGACCTTATTAAGTCAAAATTTTTGTTTCTGACTACACATTAAGGGTTATTAAAAAACCAATTTTTAAATAATTAATTGATGTATATGCATTCAAAAAAAAAATTTTATTTGTTAATAGATGTTAAGAACAAATTTTTTTATACCTTTGAATGTTCAAAAACAATGCAAACTGTACGTAATCGGACAATTTTTAAGAATAAAACGGACTATTAAACTTTATTTAATATGAATTTTATTATATGTGGGAAATTTTAATTTTATTACTAATCAAATTTTTGAAATTATGAGAAAATTGACAATTTGGCTAATGGGCTTGTTTTTTATAACAAGTCTGAATCTAGCTAATGCACAAACTTCTGTTTCGGGTACTGTTACAAGTGCCGATGACGGAAGTACTCTTCCCGGAGTATCAGTTGTTATTCAAGGTACAAGCCTTGGAACAACAACCGATATGGACGGTAAATATGTTTTATCTGTTCCGGATGGCTCAAAAGCTCTTGAGTTCTCATTTGTGGGAATGGAAAAGCAAACTGTTGCTTTTACCGGGCAATCAGTTATTAATGTAATAATGAAATCATCTGCTTTGCAACTTGATGAATTTGTTGTTACAGCATTAGGTATTTCAAAAGCTTCAAAATCACTTGGTTATTCTGTACAAGATGTGAAAGGTGAGGATATTACCCAAGCTAAAGAGACTAATATTGTTAACTCTTTGCAAGGACGTGTTTCCGGAGCTCAAATTACAAATACCTCAGGTGCTGTGGGTTCATCCACAAGAATTGTAATCCGAGGAGTATCTTCATTAGGAGGAAACAACCAACCATTATTTGTTGTGGATGGCGTTCCTATCGATAACTCAAGTTTTGGATCTACCGGTACCGGTGGAACTGACAGAGGTTCAGGAGCTAATGATATTAACCCTGATGACGTTGAAACCATTACTATTCTTAAAGGAGCAAATGCATCAGCACTTTATGGCTCAAGAGCATCAAATGGTGTTGTTGTTATTACTACAAAAAAAGGTACAATTGATGGTAAAATGGTTGTAAGTATTAATAGTACAACTACATTTGAAGATCCTTTAAAACTACCTGATTTTCAAAATGTTTATGGACAAGGAAACGCCGGGAACTTCTTTTATGTTGATGGCGCCGGCGGAGGTATTAATGACGGATCTGACGAAAGCTGGGGTCCAATGTTGGACATCGGTTTAATGATTCCTCAATTTACTTCTCCTCAAAACCCTGATGGATCTTATCAGCCAACTCCTTGGGTTTCATATCCTGATAATGTTAAAAATATGTTTGAAACAGGGGTAACCCAATCAACAAATGTTTCATTAACAGGTGGCGATGCAAAAACAAATTTCAGACTTTCTTTTACAAATCTCGATCAAAAAGGTATGATTCCTAATACAGATTTTAAAAAGAAAACTTTGTCTTTTAATGCAAGTTCCAGTCCTACAGACAAACTTACATTCACAGCTTCAGGTAATTATATTAATTCCGGTAGCGACAACCAACCTGGTTATGGATATAATGCACAAAATATTATGCAGCAGTTTACTTGGACAGGCCGACAAGTTGATTATACAGCTTTAAGAGATAAGCAGCGCAATGATGATGGGTCAATTTTTAATTGGAGTCACAATTATCATAACAACCCTTATATGACACTTTACGAAAATCTTTCTCCTATGAGAAGAGATCGTTTTATTGGTAATGCTATGGCATCTTATAAATTTACCGATTATCTAAGTGCTTTTATCAGAACAGGTGGTGATATTTATTCTAACTTCTCTTCCTCTCAAAGATTTAAAGGTGATATGGATTTTGGTAATGGTTATTATGGCGAAACTATCGAGTCTTTTAGAGAAATTAACACAGATTTCCTTTTTTCTTTCGAAAAAGAATTTGGCGATTTTGAAGTTTCATTAAATGCCGGTGGAAACAGATTAGATAGAAGATATCAGCATAATACTGCTGTTGCTCCTGAGCTTTCAATTGATGGAGTTTACAATGTTTCTAACTCTGCTGTTACTGCAACTACTTCAAATTTCTTTTCTCAAAAAAGAGTAAATAGTTTATATGCTTTTGGTCAGGTAGGATATAAAGGATATCTTTATTTAGATTTTTCTGTAAGAAACGACTGGTCAAGTACCCTTCCAATAGAAAACGCTTCTTATCTATACCCATCTATTTCAGTAAGTGGTGTTTTGACAGAAATGTTCGACATAAAATCAGATGTTCTTTCTTTTGCTAAAATACGCGGAAGTTGGGCTCAGGTTGGAGGTGATACAGACCCTTATCAATTAAGTCCAACAATTAGTTTTGGTAGTAGTTGGAATGCAGATCCAAAACTTCTGAATCTTGCAGTTCCTAATAGTTTGCCAAACGCAACTCTTTTGCCACAACAAACAACTTCAATCGAATTTGGTGTTGATATGAGATTTTTCTTAGATAGGGTAAGACTTGATGTAACTTATTATGATTCAAAATCAGAAAATCAGATTGTGGGTATTCCTATCTCTGCTGCTTCAGGTTATACAGCTAAAATTATTAATGCCGGTCGTATTGATAATAAAGGTATTGAGGTTTTATTAGGAATAACTCCTATCAAGACAA
Organism: uncultured Draconibacterium sp.; assembly: GCA_964616585.1. Taxonomy (GTDB): domain Bacteria; phylum Bacteroidota; class Bacteroidia; order Bacteroidales; family UBA12170; genus UBA12170. The sequence goes on along the minus strand of CAZTST010000015.1, from coordinate 4,817 downwards.
ATAATTTTAGATGGGATGTTACTGTGAATTTTGCTAAGAATAATAACGAAGTTGTTGAACTTGCCGAAGGTATTGAGCAATTTGTTCTTGGTTCATACTGGAATTTAAATGTTTTAGCTGCTCCCGGTTCTGCTTATGGACAATTATATGGGTATGATTACCAAAGAGATCCTGATGGAAATGTTATATTTATTGATGGTTTACCTAGACAAGGCGACCTAAAAGTTCTTGGAAATACAACTCCAGATTGGTTAGCCGGTATTATGAACGAATTTACTTATAAAGGCTTTAATGCTAGTTTCCTTATCGATCAAAGAAAAGGCAGCGATTTATACTCAATGACTACAACTTGGGGTAGATATGCAGGTGCTTTGGAAGAAACTCTTATCGGTCGCGAAGGCGGTATAGTTGGTAATGGTGTAATGCCTGATGGTAGTGGCGGATATGTTACTAACACTGTAGTAGCTGATGCTGAACGTTTTAACAAGGCTGCTTATGTAAATAGTATTGCTTCTTCAAGTGTATTTGATGCAAGTTACATCAAACTTCGTGAAGTAAAGCTAGGCTATACTTTTAAGACTATTCCAAGTTTACCAATCAAAGATCTGAATATTTCGTTTGTTGGTAGAAACTTAGCTATTTTGAGTACTACCGTACCACATGTTGATCCTGAAACTGCCTTTAGTTCCGGTAACGTTCAAGGATTAGAATATGGTCAGTTACCTTCTGCAAGAAGTTTAGGATTTAGTGTTAGTTGCAAATTTTAATAATATAAATATAGAAAATTATGAATCGAATTAAAATATATTTAGCTGCAGCTACTTTTTTAACGCTTATTTTTATAAGCCCTAGCTGTACAAAGGATTTTGAGGAAATAAACACAAATTCCAATGCCCCTAGCCTTTCACAGGCAGCTCCTGATATGCTGTTGACGAATGCTATAGAATCTATGACCGACAGAGTTCATGAAATCTTTTTTGGACATGAAATGGGCTCTTGCTGGGTCCAACATATGGCTAAAGTTCAATATACTGATGAGGATAGATATATCCCCAGAATTAGTGTAATTAATAATACTTGGAGTAGTTTTTATGCTTCTTCAGGTATGGATGCACAATTGCTGTATGATATTGGAGTAGCAAACAATAATCCTTCATATCAAGCTGTTGCTTTGATATTGAAAAGTTATTTAGTTTCTGTTTTAACTGATGAGTTTGGTGATGTACCTTATTCTCAAGCCTTTCTTGGAAGTGCTGATGATGCTATATTGTCACCTGCTTACGACACTCAAGCTTCTATTTATGTAGCTCTTTTGGCTAATCTTGAAGAAGCTAATACTTTACTCAACGATGGTGCTGCAATTGGTGGTGATATTTTGTTTGGTGGAAATCTTTTGAAATGGAAGAAGTTTGCAAATTCTTTACGCTTACGCCTTTTAATGCGTCAGTCTGACAGAGTTAATCCAACAACTGAAATGACTGCAATTTTTGGTAATCCTGCTACTTATCCTGTAATTTCATCTAATAGTGATAATGCGGCTCTTATTTATTTAGGAGCAGCTCCAAATAATAATCCTATTAATGAAAACAGAAAAACAAGAGATGACCATAGAGTAAGTAATACAATTATTGATTATTTGTACACTGATGCTCCAAGTCCTGACTATCGTGTTGTTGTTTATGCTGAACTTGCAGATAATTCACATGATTGGGTTGGTATGCCAAATGGTATGCTTTCTGCTGATGCCGGTGCTTATTTAGGAAACGGTTTGGCTGAGACTTCAAAAATTGGTGAGTATTTTACCAGAGCTAACGCTCCGGGTATGCTAATGAGTTATGCTGAACTTCTGTTTATTAAGGCTGAAGCTGTTGCCAGAGATTTTATCCCTGGTGATGATGTAGATGCTGCAGCAGCATATCAAGCTGGTATTAAAGCTTCTTGGGATCAATATCAAGCTGATGGAACTTTTGCAGATGCTTTAGAGATTTGGAGAAGTACATTTGTAAGTTGGGGAATGACTACCGAGAATATTTATGATTACGGCTGGACAGATTTTGTTGATTGGGGTGGTACTTATGCATATGATCCTGCAAATGGCCTTGAGCAAATTGCAACTCAAAAATGGATAGCAATGTTTGATCAAGGTGCTCAAGCAGCTTTTGAATGGAGAAGAACAGGATATCCTGTACTTACACCTGCTGTTGATGGCGATAATGGAGGAAAAATTCCTGTAAGGGCTTATTATCCTTCTGATGAGGCAGCCAGAAATCCTACAAACTTGGCCGCAGCTGTTGCTGCTCAAGGTGCTGATAATTTGAACACCAGAGTATGGTGGGATGTAGCTGATAATTTTTAATAAATAAAACGATACTATTATGAAAAAAATAATATTTTCTTTTTTAAGTCTTGCTATCGTGGCACTGCTTTTTACATCCTGTGAAAAAACGTACGATGATTTTATGACTGGCGATGTTAAAACCGGAGGTCTAGTAGCTCCAATGAAATCGTTCCCCTACAAACTTGGTGGAACAACCTCTTTTGATGTAACAATTGCTATTCCAAAAGGTCCCGGAATTGTATCTCTTGAAGTGTACAAAACCTATACCGGTAAGGCAAAGGTTCTGGATCAGACAATTTCTGTAGGTTCTGCTAATGCAACAGCTCCTGTTACTAAAACCATTTCATATACTTATGCTACTCTTAGTGCTGGACTAGGTATGCCTGCTGATGAGATGACATTAACAATTGGCGATGGCTGGACTATTACTTATGCCTCAATTATGGAAGATGGCAGAAGTGTACTTAATGGTGCAAAAACATCTATTGGTGTTGCTAACTTCTTTGCTGGTGATTATGTTTCGGTTTGTACATATCATCATCCTAATGGTGGTACATATCCAAATAATGTTGTAGGTAATGATAGCTTTGATAGAGGACTAATTGCAGTTAGCCCAACTACTTGTAAAACAGAATTTGCTTATTGGGCTGACGAATGTTGGATAACAATTAATGCCAATAATTCAATTGAGCTAGTGGTTGCTGATACTTGGCCTTATGCAGTTACTCTTGGTGTTCCTGTTGCTGGATATGAATATCTTGTATCTAGTTATGATAGAACTACCGGAATAATACAAATGTATTATAACTATTTAGGAGCTAGTGGGTACAGAATTTTTCATGAAAGATTCACACCTGTAGCAAAATAATTTGTATTAATGTGAATTTAGAGGAGGCTGTCTCGTTAAGAGATAGCCTCTTTTTTATTCCAAATAGAACGCCTTTCTGTATCAGTAGAAAGGTAAATTATTCAGAGTATTGCAAATAAGTTAAAAACAGCAACCACAAAATAATTTGTTTCCGGAAAAGTTTACTTATCTTTATTCCTTTAAATAATTTTATCAGTTATAAAAAACACTTATTATGAAAACAACAACAATTTTTCTAGCTTCTATTTTATTCTTTTTTATTACGCCAACTATTGCACAAGCCCAAATTGAAGTTAAAGGCACAGAAGACATTCTTTCAAAGCTAAGAATGAATAAGGCTATTGAGGGGACAGGAAACGATACCTATCAGGATATTGAAGGTAGTGCTTTTATGTTTGAAGATTTTCTAAGCGGAAATATTAAACTAAAAGATGGTGGTATTTATAATGGATTGCTTCGCTATGATAAATATGCCGGTGAAATCCATTTCAAAAAAGACGATGAAATTTATGCAATCGCTTTTCCTGAAAAGGTAGAATATATACAAATTGCTGATAAAAGATTTATCTATTCCGATTATAAATTATCAGAGACTGAACCTATAAGCAATGAGGGCGGCTATTTTGTAGTGCTGATAGATAAAAATTGTAAATTATTAGCTAAAAAAAATATTATGATAAAAGATGCACAGGCATCTAAAGGAGTTGTTGAGGCTAAACCAGCTAAATTTATCGATAAAAGCGATTCTTATTTTATTAAAACAGGAGATTTACCGGCAATTGCTGTTAAAAGTAATATTAGTCTGATATACATCTTTGCTGACAAAGAAGCTGAATTATCGAGTTTTATTTCAAAAGAAAAAATTTCATTCAAAAAGCTTAATGATTTAATTAAAGTTGTAAATTATTATAACTCAATTATATAAGTAAATTTGATATGGATAAATCTTTTTTAGTATAATGCTCAAATTTCATGTTCAATAGTAATTCATCCAGTTTAAAATCCTATTTTAAATAATTAATACATCTGGTTGATAATCAGCATATATATAACATATTTGATTTACACTGATTAAAATGTAAATTCACAGATTTCAGGATTCTAAAGTCCTAAAGCTATTTCAATATACTTTTTCTGATGCCAAAAAAAAATGTAAACAAATCGCACAAGCACTGTAAAATATATTTACACTTATCTTTAAAATTTGCATTATAAAAATCTATATATTCAAGATAACTAATAAGATAGCGATTGTGGCACAACACTTGTTTTATTAGTATCAAATAAAAAAAATTTTTAAAGCTGAAAACACAAAATACAGAATTAGGAATTGACTTTTCAATATAGATTATTTAACCAAACACATAAAAACATACTAGTGATGAAAAAAGTAACACGATTAATTGTCATCATTACGATGATATTATCATCAGTTCCTTTTGCGTATGCTCAAATGGGAATCGGGGGAGCACAAACTTACATTGATAATATTCAGCGCACACTCAATCTGAACGGCATTGCTCGTAATAATATATATCAGAGTATCCAAGGCAATCCCTATTTAGATAAAGAGTTTATTTTGGGAAGTGTGAAATTAAAAGATGGTTTTGT
>CAZTST010000014.1:0-24335 GCA_964616585.1 uncultured Draconibacterium sp. | reverse complement strand
AACCCATATCTTGATAAATAGGTGAGTGAATAGTTAATGTTTGAGTTTTAGGAGCTCCACTAAAACCTGCCCATTGAGATCGATTAAGCAGCAATATGCTTATTGCATCGCGGGAACCGGCATAAGCAGGATTGAAGGCTGACATATTGTACATATAATGAGTGTACATAGCCTCTCTTTGAGCCATAATAGTTTGGCTGAACATCAATATTGCTAGTATAATTAATAATTTTTTCATATGTCTTTTTTTTGATTTTTGTAATATGGAACAGAGCTGTCTAAAATGTTCTTTGTGTACCTTTGAATCTCCTTTGTGTGCCTTTGTGGTAAAATGCAAATAGCTGAACCACAAAGAACCACAAAGAATACACTAAGAATCACTAAGTAAATAATAATGTTTATTATACTTTTTTATACAGCCTCGTTTCATGTTTATTTTTTTATAGATAAATAAATATATTTCAATTATTGACGTTTTAAATAAAAATGTCCTTTTCTCACTCTGGTTCCATTTCCGGGATTAAAGAGGTAGAAATAAGTACCTTGAGGTAATTCCTCATTGCCAAATACCAGACCCAATTTATTCGTACCGTTCCAGTCGTTATTATAAGGACTGGCTTCAAAAACTTTATTTCCCCATCGGTTTATGATAATAAGAGAATTCTTTGGATACTTTGTAAGATCACCAATAATAAATTCATCATTTATTCCATCAGCATTTGGCGAAAAACCTTTAGAAATATTAAACATATCCCTTACAACCATGAGATTAACAGTGGCTGATACACAGTCTCCATCAGGGTCGCATATTTCATAAACAAAGCTGTCGGGACCAACATAATCATATTCAGGTGTATAGAGAGCGAAATCATCTGTTGTGTCGCCAGATGTACCATTATCATCGATTTCTACCTTGCCGCGCTCAGGATTGCTTACAATACTTATTGATTCGTCTCCATCACAACCAAAATCATCATTATCAAGTATTAATAAAACATTATCATAGGTAGTTTGTTTTATTTCAAAATCATCGTCTAATGGAGATGGAATAGTATTGGCTTTTACATTAAATATTACTTCTGCAAAGTTTCCGGTACTGTCTGTCACTGTAATCTTAACAGAATTTGTGGCTCCAAAAATAGTTGTACCGACTGCAGGTAATTGTGTGATTGTAAATACGCAATTGTCAGTAGCATCAATATCATCTGTATAATCTTCTAAAATTGCTTCGCAATTGTCATCAGTATCAACACTTTGGTTTGCCGGAGAAGAAATAATAATTGGCTTCGTAATATCAACAACCGACACATGGAAACCGACTTCTGAACTATTTCCTGCATCATCAGTGGCTATTAGTTTTATCAAATTTGAAGCTCCTGAAATCATTGTTCCTCCAGCAGGTAATTGTGTTATAGTTAGTTCGCTATCGCAATTATCTGTTGCTACTACAGCTCCTACATAATTTGGTAAAATTGCTTCACAATTATCATCGGCATAAACAATTTTATTGAGATGAACAGAAGTAATTACCGGATCAGTAACGTCCACAACTTCCACATTAAAAGGGATATCTGTTATATTTCCAGCATCATCAGCTACATGTAGGGTTATAGTATTTATATCTCCAGATATAATAGTTCCTGCTACAGGCGATTGTGTAACTGTTGGACTGGAATCGCAATTATCAGTTGCCACAACATCAGCAGTATAATCGGGTAAAACTGCTTCACAGTTATCATCAGCATAAACAATTTTATCAGAATGAGTAGAAGTAACGGTTGGTTTGACAATGTCACCGGTAACAGTAACTATATTGGTGACAAGAGTACCACATCCTGAGGCTGATGTTTGAATTAATTGATAATAAGTTGTTGTAAGTAAGGCTCCTGCCTGATAATTCAAGTTAGTAGCTCCTGAAATATTTGAGAAATTAATTCCATCAGTTGAATTTTGCCATTGATATGTATAAGGTGTATTGCCGCCCGATGGAGCGATACCTGTTAATTCAGAAGGAATTTCGTTATAGCAAATAGTATGGTCTTCTGAAATAGAACCAACTGTAAATGGCAGATAAACTGTCATTTCAACAACATTTGATTCTGCAGCACCGGTCCATGTAGTTTTACAATTAACGCGAGCAAGTCTTTTGTACCAGGTTGTAGTTGTAATGCTTGGAGGATCATAATTTGGCGAATTGCTATTAAAAACATATGAAAATCCGGCACTGCTACTGGTTGTAGATTTTTGCCATTGGTATTCCAAAGTTCCTGTTTGACCAGTTGGCATTGCTGAGTTTATTATTTCTGTAGGATCAAAGCTATTGCAGCTAGCCTGACTTGAGCTAATCGTTCCTCCTGAAGTTGGATTGATACAAGGTGATGTAAATGTAAAAGAATTTCCATATCCTGTTCCAACTGAATTAGTTGCATAAGCTCTAACATAATATGTGGTTCCCGGAATTAGTCCTGTTATAGAGCTTGTATAAATTCCTGTACCGGCTCCATCTGATGTTTTAGGGTCTGAAATGCTTGGTGAGCCGATAATATTCCAGCAAACTCCACGAGCTGTAACATCTTGACCACCATCATAATATATATTACCTCCACTAGACGCTGTATAGCCCAAATTAGCTGTAATTGCGGTAGTTATTATTGATGGTGTATTATCATTTCTCAGGAAGATATATGCAGAACCTGCATCTTCCTTTACATTAAAACCCAATGCATCTTCATCTTCTTTATTTGCTCCTACGATTACATTTTTTCCTGAAATGGCAACAGAAACACCAAAATTATCATCAATATTTCTATCGGAGTTTACAATTTTTTGCATTTCTGACCAAACTCCTTCATTAATATAAAACAGATAGGCAGAACCGGCTTCGAACTTTGTATAATCGTTAAGCGTATTTTCATCTTCCTGATACGCTCCAACAATAGCATATTTCCCTGATATTGAAACAGAAAAACCAAAATTATCATTTAATGCTCTATCGGAGGCTACAATTTTCTGCTGATTATTCCAGTTGCCATTATCATTGTAAAAAATATAAGCAGAGCCTGCAGCAGATTTTGTATTGGAACCTGAAACATCTTCGTCTTCAGAATATGCACCAACAATGGCATAATTACCTGAAATAGAAACAGCATAACCAAAATTATCTTCGGCATTCCTGTCGGCTGCAACAATTTTTTGTTGTTGAACCCAACTTCCATTATTATAAAATATATAAGCAGAACCAGAACTACTTAATGAATTAGTTCCGGAAGCATTTTCATCTTCCTGATATGCTCCAATAATAGCATAATTACCTGAAATAGAAACAGATGCTCCAAAATAATCATCTGCAGCTCTATCGGAGGCAACAATTTTTTGTTGTTGAGTCCAATTGCTTCCATTATTATAAAAAATATAAGCGGAGCCTGCGGCAGATTTTGTATCAGAACCTGAAGCATTTTCATCTTCAGAATATGCTCCTACAATGATATAATTATCAGAAATAGAAACTGAATAACCAAAATAATCCTGATAAGCTCTATCAGAGGCTACTATTTTTTGCTTCTGAGCCCAACTGCTTCCATCATTAAAAAAGATATAAACAGAACCGGTAGATGGAATATAATTAGCACCTGCAACATCATGATCTTCTCCATAAGCACCCACAACGGCGTAATTACCCGAAATAGAAACTGAATAACCAAAATAATCATCAATTGTTCTATCGGAAGCAACAATTTTTTGTTGCTGAACCCAAGTGCTTCCATTATTATAAAAAATGTAAGCTGAGCCTGCTCTTGACATAGTATTAATTCCAGCAGCATCTTCATCTTCCAGATATGCTCCAACAATGGCATAATTACCCGAAATAGAAACCGAATAACCAAAATAATCACCAACAGCTCTATCGGAGGCAGCAGCTTTTATTATCTGATTCCAGTCTTGTGCCTGAACTAAAAATGGAATTAACAAGCACAGCATTAAAAATGTAAATCTATTTTTCATATGTCTATAATTTGTTTTTCAATTGCCATATGGAACTCGCCAAATAGTCATCCTTATGTGTAAGTATATTTTTACTCATGGCTCGTTTCATATAAATTAAATTTTCATAGTTTATAATCAATTACAAAAATATAACATATTGATACAAAAGATAGAAAATCAGGGGGTACAAAAGGTAGACATTTGTAAAAAATTATAAAAGAATTTCTAAATTTTGTTTGAAGCTGTGGTTAATCCGTTTATTATTTGATTTTAAAACAGAAAGCCCAGATTTAGATAATAATAAAATTCTTTGTTGTTTGTGTTTTGAGTTACGATAAATTTTAAAGGGCCAAAAACAGAATCGTAGGCAAGACTTGCTTCCCAACCTGAAATTTTTTCACTATCAATTCTTAGAGATTGTTCGGAAAAGGTTTCAGAGTTATTAATAAACAAAGCATGTTGATAGCCGGTATTTATATACCACTTATCAATAAGTTTCATTTGTAAACCAATCCCAAGTTTAATAAAGTTATCAGTAGCAATATGATAGGGCTGAACTCCAGTTTGATTAAAAGTATTTAATCTGGAATTAAATCCACTTCCACCCAAAAAGAATTTATCGGCATAAAATGGAATGGAACTCATAAAACCTAATGTAAATTCAGGTATGATAGAAAAAATTGTAGCGACTTTTATATATTGCTTGTAATCAATAACAACAAGACTATTTTTATCGGAAATAGGTTTAAACATCCCATCAACTGTGGTGAACGAAGAAAACTGTTTGAATATCCTTTTATAAGTAAGATTAAGCCTAGCTCCATTTGTAGGGAAAACAGGATGGTTTAGAGTATTTAGTTTATACGTACCTTCTAAAGAGTAATTATTTGATGAAACATTTTTGATGCCATATAAATCGTCTAATCCTCCTTGCAATTTAAAATAATTGCTTGTATATGAAGCGGTAATCTCCAGCCTCGAATTTTTGGTTATAGAAAGTCCTGCACTGCTGAAAAGATTTAACTGATTGTTTCTGAATTGCCCCATCGAAACTATTAGGCTGTTTGGGAATTCATAAAAATTTGGAATAACTATACTCTTAGTATTAATTCCCAAAGTATAAAATAAGCGTTTTCTCTTTCCTCCAATAAGACTATAACTCAATTTTGCTCTTGGATATTGAGAGATATCAAGATTTAAATCAAGCTTTGATGAATTTACCAACAAATGATTATAAGAAGTGTGGAATAGAAGTCCTGCACCAAAATAACTATCATAATAAACACTTGCATTAACCTTTATTATATCTTTTTCTATAACATCAATTATTAATGCATGTTCAGAACCACTTTTAACAAAACGGTATTCTACCATATCGAAAATTAAGGTTTCATATAGTCTTTTAAGTGCTTCGTTCAGTATTTCACTATTAACCGGACTATTTTCTGCGATTTGTGCCATACTAATAACAAACTCCTTTTTTACATGCTTTAATCCTTTAACCTCAATCTTATTTATTGCTAACTCTTGCTTAATTGTATTTAGTTTTGCTAGATGTTCCCTTGGAAATAGTTTTAATGAATCAGATAGAGCAGTCAGCTTAGCATATACATCCGCTTGTAGTGCAGCTTCTTCGCCCATCTTAACAATTGCTTTTGCCCTGCCAAAGCTTTCGATGCTAGCTCCTTTTAAATCGGGAAGTATCTTTATATCAATATATTTCATTTGATCTTTTGCATTAACAACTCCAAAAAAAGAGGCGGAGTGATTCAATATTTTTACCATCGTATTTAAATCTTGGGCAATAACATTTTCATCAGAACCGACATAAACACCTATTATAATATCAGCACCCATATCAATGCATTCTAGCACAGGAAAGTTATTTATTATTCCTCCATCAACCAATAACATATCGTCTTTTATAATAGGAGTAAAAACCGTGGGAATAGATATGCTGGCACGAATAGCTTGAGCTAAACTGCCTGAATCGAAAACGATTTCTTTACCTGAAATAATATCTGCCGATACGCATCGAAAAGGAATAGGGAAATCATCAAAAGAGTCTATACCGATCGATCTCCATGTGAGTTTTGAAAGCATTTCGGAAATAAGCTGTCCGCGCACTAATCCTAAAGGGAGTCTTATTTCTTTAAGGTTGTTTCCTGATAAGTTCAATTGATAATTAGAGTAATCATGTTTAACATTAATGCCGATTTTATCAAAACTAACTTTATCTGTGAATACAGAATTCCAATCAATTGCACCAACCAGGCTGTCTAATTCGTGAGCCGAATATCCAATAGAATAAAGACCACCAACAATGGAACCCATACTTGTCCCTGTAATATAGTCCGGTCTCAGGTTTAATTCTTCAAGAACTTTTATTACTCCTACATGAGCAAGCCCTTTTGCGCCTCCGCCGCTGAGTACCAGGCCTATTTTGGGTCGAGCCACTTCTTTATTTACATCTTCCTGTGCATAAATAGAGCCAGTAAATAACAACATAAAAACGATTATAAGCGAAAATATTAGGCTAAATAATTTCATTGAAATAAATTCTAAGGTTTTATTAGGTAAACAAAGATATGAAATATCACCGGCTCTTAGTATTGAAAAACAACATAACTTTATCGTCTTTTTAAAGCGGATATAAATGATGGCAAAAAAAATACTTAATAGAAAAAAAAATAATCCATTAGCCAATGTCTTTACAGGAACTAAATATTCCGATAAAATAGAACTTCAACTATTTAAATATAGTAAAAACAGTTTTAGTGAGGATTCTGATTTTTCGAAAAAGGAAATAGAAGCTTTTTCTGATCTAACAAGTCAATATTGGCTTAATATACATGGAATACACGATGTTGATAGAATTAATGACATCTGTAATAAATTGAATATACACAATTTAGCTATTCAAGATATCCTTGACGTAAATCAAAGGCCAAAATTTCAGGAATACGAAGATTACTGGTTTTTTTCGATTAAATCTATACTCCCATCCAATACAAATGAAATAGAATCCGAACAATTAAGTTTCATTCTGGGGAAAAACTTTCTGATATCTTTTCAAGAAAGAAAAGCAGATTATTTTGAACATATAAGATATCGCTTGAGAGAAGCTACCGGAATTTTACGCGAAAGAACATCAGATTATTTATTGTTTTTGTTGCTAGAATCAATATTAGATAATTATTTTAAGGCTATAAATAGTATTGAACAAAAAGTTGACGAAATAGGAGTGATGGATATAAATACTGACCCTTCGCCCGAAATTCTAAATACTATTGAACTTTATAAACGACAGCTTCATTTAATAAAAAGAACAATTAGTCCAATAAACGAATTTGTTACAAAAATAGAACGTGAGCAATTTAATATGATTAATCAAAAAAATATTAAATATTTCTTCGAACTGAAAGATTTAGGACTTACCGTTATAGATGCTTGTACATCTTTAGAAATGCGACTAGAAAGCACTACCAATTTGTTTTTCTCTATACAAGGTCATCGCATGAACCAAGTGATGAAAACATTAACAATTGTTGCATCAATCTTTATTCCTTTAACTTTTGTAGCAGGAATCTACGGAATGAATTTTACTTATATGCCGGAACTAAACTGGCGATGGGGATATCCCGCTTTATTGGTGATAATGGTTCTAATTTTTAGGGGAATGCTAGTTTATTTTAAACGAAAGAAATGGTTTTAGAATTGTATTATTAAGCCAAGCTTTCACCAAAATTCTATGCAACCTTAAATGCAGTAGGGAAAAGTAATCTGAGGTATACTGCCGCACGTATTGCCGACAAATTTATTATTAGCATCCGAAATGCAAAATCATAATTTTTCACAAAGCAATCCCATTTTTTTCTAAATTTGGACTCAATCATAAGCACATAAATAAAGAGTTTTGAATGAAAGATAAGATATTAATCTTTTGGCTTGTCACACTTAGAGTAATCATCGGTTGGCATTTTTTGTATGAAGGAATGGTAAAATTGTACAATCCAAACTGGACCAGCGCAGGTTATTTGCTTGACTCTCAAGGTTTCGTTAAGAACATTTTCTATTGGATGGCATCTAATCCGGATTTGCTTAAAGTCATCGACTTCCTAAATATCTGGGGATTGATTGTCATAGGTGTGACTCTAATTCTTGGATTGTTTACAAGAGTTGCTCTTTGGTCGGGTGTCGCACTTTTGGCTTTGTATTTCCTTTCACATCCTCCTTTTATTGGAGTGGAATATGCTCCTGCATCTGAAGGAAGTTATTTGTTTGTCAATAAAACCCTAATAGAAATGGTAGCGATGATTGTATTGGTATATTTCCCCTCAGGAAAGCATGTTGGCATCGATAGATTGATTTTTAAAAAGGACTTGTAAATACATTTAAATGGCTGATAATTACAAGAATATAGGACGAAGAGATATGCTGAAAAGCCTTGGGACTATACCAATTTTAGGTGCGTTCGCATATGGCTGGTTTCATAAAAGGAAGTACGATCGTTTATTATTGAATGCCAAACACAGCGAAATAAACATAGTAGCTGACAATCCTGTTTCTCTGAGAAATGTATCAAATAAGAAGCAAATTAGGATAGGTATAATTGGTACAGGAAGCAGGGGAAGTTACTTATTAAAAGCCGCCGGTTTTGTTCATCCTAAAACTATAGATGAATGGATAGAATCTGCAGCACAAAATAAGAATGACAATCGTTATAAGGAATTCCTTGATCAAGAAGATTTAAATATTGTGATTACAGGCATATGCGATATCTTTGAAATAAATGCTGAAAAAGGTTTGATGGCATCTGCCAATATCAACCGCCAATCTTCAAATGGCGAAATGGCTCCAAAACCAAAATTTTATAAAACATATAAAGAGCTTATTGCCGCTGATGATATTGATGCCGTAATTATCGCTACACCAGATCATTGGCATGGAACCATAACAATAGAAGCTGCTAAAGCAGGAAAGCATGTTTATGTTGAAAAACCATTGACTTGGACAGTTCCGGAAACTTATGAAGTAAGAAAAGCTGTAAAGGAGAGCGGAATTGTATTTCAGCTTGGACATCAAAACAGACAGACCGAAAGTCATTTTAAAGCCAAGAAAGCTTATGAGCAAGGCGCGCTGGGAAAAGTAAATCTTATCGAAGTAACTACAAACAGGAATACTCCAAATGGTGCTTGGGTTTATCCGATAGATGAGAAAGCAAGCGAACAAACTATCGACTGGAAACAGTTTATTGGACCTGCTCCCTGGCACGAATTCAGTCTTGAACGATTCTTTCGTTGGCGTTGCTGGTGGGATTATAGCACTGGACTTTCAGGCGATCTGTTTACTCACGAATATGATGCAATGAATCAGATACTGGGTTTAGGTATTCCGCATTCAGCTATGTCGTCGGGTGGAATTTATTACTATAAAGATGGCAGAACTGTACCCGATGTTTTGCAGCAGGTTTTTGAATATCCGGAGAAAGATTTAACCCTATTGTATAGCGCTACTTTAGCAAGCAATAAAAACCGCGGCAAGGTAATTATGGGCCATGATGCTTATATGGAAATTGGCAATGACCTTCAGATATATGCCGATGCCGATTCAACAAAATATGCTGAAAAAATCAAGACCGGAATAATCGACCCAAAAGCACCTTTGTATTCTTTTATACCGGGCAGAAACAATGGTGATACTAAAGTGGATGCTGTCACTTCTCCTACCGAAGCATATTTTGCCGAAAGAGGCTTGCTTTATACTTACAGTCAAGGTAAACGCGTAGATACTACTCATTTGCATATAAAAGATTGGCTAAATTGTATCCGCGATGGTGGTAATACGGCATGCAATATTGATATAGGTTTCGAAGAAGCTATTACTGCGCATATGGGAACCATCTCTTATCATGAAAAGCGTAAGGTTTTTTGGAATACGGAAAAGGAAGAAATTATATAAGTTTGTTAGTGAGTGCTTTTCGACACTTCGATAAGCTCAGAGCAGGCAAGCTCAGTGTTAAAATGTGTAAGTATGGTGAGTAGGGTAAATTGGATTGAAAAGGAATTATGATAAACATTATTGTTCTTTGTGTCACTTTGTGCTACTTTGAGTAACTTTGTGTAATAGCTGTTTCACAGAGTTTCACAAAGAATAAATATAGTTTCACAGAGTAAGTAAATAATAAATTCTCTATTTTGATATTGAACAGTTGGATGAATAATTTTAAGCGTAAATTTAGATAGCTACATAAATATAAAAGGAAAAGATGCTAAATCGAAGGACATTTTTAAGGAACGCCACTGCAGTAACTGCAGCAGGGCTGATTATTACTCCTCAATTATTCGCTATGGAACAAGAAAAAATTATCGGAATTCAGCTTTATACTATTCGCGATATGGTGAATAAGGACTTTGAAGGAACTCTGAATATCCTTTCCAGAATCGGCTTCCGATCGGTTGAAGCAGCCGGTTATTCTAACCGGCAATTTTATGGATATTCGCCTAAAGAATATAAAAAGATTGTAAGTGGTTACGGATTATTGCCTTTAAGTACTCATAACAATGTACCGCTTAACGAAGCTCAAAAAGTGATAGACGATAGTCTTGAAGCGGGAATGAAGTATCTGGTTATACCTAGTATTCCTCACGAAAAAAGAAATACAATAGACGATTATAAAATGCTTGCTGAGGAATTTAACAAAATCGGTGAGAAGTGTAAAGCTTCAAGGATTAGCTTTGCTTATCACAATCATGCTTTTGAATTTGAAAAGATAAATGATATTATTCCCTATAATATCCTTCTCGAAAATACAGATTCCGAATTAGTTACTATGCAACTCGATCTATATTGGATGGTTTACGGTGGTTTTGAACCGTCCGATTATTTTAAACAATTTCCCGGAAGGTTTAAGCTTTGGCATGTGAAAGATATGGCCAATAATGAAAATAGAACAAGTACGGAGATAGGTTCGGGTATTATTGATTTCCCGGCTTTATTCAATCTGAAAAAAGAAGCCGGATTGGAGTATTGCTTTTTAGAGCAGGAATCATTCGATAATGGAGAACAAGTATGGAGTATAGATAAAAGTTTTAAATATCTTAATTCGTTGAATAATTACTAAATTGTAAATTTCAATAAATAAACAATAATTATGGGAAAAGAAGGAAATTACGACAACAGCAGGAGAAGATTCCTGGGCAATATAGCCGCTGCAACAGCCGGATTCACTATACTGCCAAACTATGTTATTGGCGGACTTGGTCATCGGAGTCCAAACGATAGACTAAATATTGCTGCAGTAGGAGTAGGCGGTGTAGGAGCAACCAATGTGATGAACTCCAATACAGAAAATATTGTTGCTTTATGCGATGTTGATTCGAAATATGCTGCAGCTACTTTCAAAAAATATCCTAAAGCTAAAATTTTCTCAGATTACAGAGAGATGATGGATAAGATGGGCGATCAAATTGATGCCGTAATAATTGCCACACCTGACCATGCTCACGCTATAATAACCGCCCATGCAATGAAAATGGGTAAACACGTTTATGTCCAAAAGCCATTAACTCATTCTGTTTACGAATCGCGTTACCTGCTCGATTTGGCGAATGAAACTAAGGTTGCCACCCAAATGGGTAATCAAGGGAATTCAGGCGAAGGAATCCGCCAAACCTGCGAATGGATATGGGACGGTGCAATTGGAGAAGTTACAGAAGTTCATGTATGGACTAACCGTCCTATTTGGCCACAAGGACTTGAAAGGCCTTTAGAAACACCCGCAATTCCATCGACTATTAGTTGGGATAACTTTATTGGGCCTGCAAGCTATCGCCCTTATCACCCTGCCTATACTCCATGGAACTGGCGTGCATGGTGGGATTTTGGAACAGGAGCTCTTGGCGATATGGGTTGCCACATCATCGACCCTGTTTTTATGGCAATGAAACTCGGACATCCTACAAGCATTATTGGAAGTTCAACACAAGTGAATACCGAAAGCGCTCCAATTGCAGAAACAGTAGAATATAAATTCCCCGATCGCGGTAGCGTAGGCAATATCAAGCTTCCTCCACTCAAAATGACATGGTACGACGGAGGATTATTGCCACCAAGACCCGAAGAGTTAAAAGACGGTCAAATGATGGGTGATAGTGGTGGAGGAACACTGTTTATAGGGACCAAAGGAAAATTAATGACTGGAACATACGCTAAAAATCCGATTCTTCTGTCCGAGGAACTCGACAATGACTATATCAGACCTGAGAAAAGCATGCGCAGAATAGAAAATGCAATGATGGGAGGACACGAGCAAGACTGGATAAGAGCTTGTAAAGAAAATCCTGAAAGTCGTATCGAAACAAGTTCTTGCTTTGCCTACTCTGCTCCATTAAACGAGGTGGTAGTAATGGGTAATTTGGCCGTGAGATTACAAGACTTGAAGCGGCCTCTATTATGGGATGGTAAAAAAATGAGAATCACAAATATTGATGATGATGAAGAAATAAGGGTAGTAACCTCCGATAAATTCACCGTGATAGAAGGACACCCTCATTTTGATACTCAATTTGCCACTATCAATGCTAAAGCTGCGGCTGAAGAGTATATTAAACATACCTACAGAAAAGGTTGGACATTATAAAAAAAAGAAAATTATTAATAAACCTCAGAAACATTTAAGGGAGTCTTTAGATAATAGAGGATTAAAAAAAATGAATATGAAACGAATCTTAAATATGATAGTAATACTGGCCACTGCTAGTTTAATGATGGCTTGCGGAAATGCACAGCCACCGAAAGAAAGTCAGGAAGCTGAAAAAACAAAAGAAAAAATGGAGCTAAATACCTTAACACAAGCCGAAATAGAGGAAGGCTGGGTGCTGCTTTTCGATGGTAAATCCACTGAAAACTGGCGCGGTTATAATAAAGAATCTTTCCCTGAGCAAGGATGGATTATTGAAGATGCTACACTAAAAGTACAGAGTACGGGTAAAGGTGAAGCCGGTGGCGGAGGCGATATCATCACACAGAAGAAATACAAAAATTTCGAGTTAAGCTTGGAATGGAAAGTATCTGCAGGTGGTAATAGCGGTATTTTTTATCTCGCTCAGGAAAAGCCCAATCAGCCTATCTGGCAATCCTCTCCCGAAATGCAAATACTCGATAACGACGGTCATCCTGATGCTATATTGGGAAAAGACTTTAATAGAACTGCCGGTTCTCTTTACGATTTAATTCCCGCAAATAAAGAGATAGTAAATCCTGCCGGCGAATGGAATAGAATTAAAATTTTGGTATTTAAAGGAACAGTGATTCATTGGGTAAATGATGAATTAGTACTGGAATATCATCTTTGGACAGACGACTGGAATAAAATGGTATTGAATAGCAAATTCAAAGATTATAACGATTTCCTAAATACTGCCGAAGAAGGTTTTATCGGTCTCCAAGACCATGGCGATGATGTGTGGTTTAGGAATATTAAAATTAAGGAGTTATAAATAAAATTATCGATTACTCTCGAAAATTAATCCTGAATTCTAATAATTATTGGGGTTCGGGATTTTTTCACTTCGGCTTCGCTCATTGCTCAACCGTTCGTTGAGCGTAGTCGAAATGAACGGTTTGACCTAATAATTCAATAATTATCAAATAAAAATAAATTAAAGTAAACCGAATCGAATAAAAATTATCTTTGCAATTCAATGCAAAACAATTGTATTAATATACATGTTCTTAATGCTGAAGTTATCACTTCTAGCTTAGCTTTCTCATCTGAGAGATCGATGCAACGACGTATTAGACGCCTTAGGGCGTAGATATTTATAGTAGAGCTGCGCGCTTTACTTTTTCCCCGGTCATTTTCATTCAATTCATTCATTCAAAAAAAGCACAATCCATTTTGCTATGGAAGTTAAAATTATATTGGCTAATGAAAGTCATCATATACATGCTGAGGCACTTTGTGGAATTATAGAGGAAACAGCAAAAATTAAAGGAACGGGTATTGCCATTCGACAACCAGATTACATCATTCGGAAAATGGATGAAGCTAAAGCTATCATAGCTTTAGATGGGGATAAAGCCGTTGGGTTCTGTTATATAGAAAGTTGGGAAGGTCAGAAATATGTTGCAAACTCAGGCCTTATTGTTCATTCGGATTATCGAAAAACTGGTTTAGCGAGAAAAATTAAGCTAGCTACTTTCAATCTTTCGAAAGAAAAATTTCCCCAAGCGAAACTCTTTGGTATTACCACTAGTTTGGCAGTCATGAAGATAAATTCCGACCTCGGCTACAGACCTGTTACGTTTTCCGAATTAACCAAGGATCAAACTTTTTGGGACGGTTGTAAAACGTGTCCCAATTACGATATTCTGCAACGCACTGAAAAAAGGCTCTGTTTGTGCACCGGTATGGTCTTCGACTTAAGTAAAGTACAAGCAAATATTCCTTTGAGTACAGCTAAAAAATCGTGGGGGAGTATACTGGCTTTTATGAAAATACCCACAAAGATATTAAAGAAAGTCCAAGCAAATAATGAATCAAACAAAAGCATAAGCAATGAAAAATAATAAAGTCGTTCTAGCCTTTAGTGGAGGTCTTGACACCTCCTATAGCGCTATCTATTTGAAACATGAAAAGCATTTGGATGTCTATTCGGCGATTGTAAACACAGGAGGTTTCTCTTTAGAGGAACTTGCTGAGATAGAAGAGAAAGCCTATGTTTTGGGCGTGTTTCATCATATCGCACTGGAACAAACACAAGCTTATTACGATAAGATTATCAAATACCTGATTTATGGAAATGTCTTGAAGAACAATAGCTATCCTTTATCGGTAAGTTCGGAACGAATCTATCAAGCAATCGCATTGGCCGAATATGCAAAATCAATTGATGCATCCTACATCGCGCATGGTAGCACAGGTGCGGGAAACGATCAAATCCGCTTCGATTTGGTTTTTCAACTTATTGCTCCAGAATTAGAAATACTCACACCTATTCGCGATATGCAATTGTCAAGAAAAGAGGAGATAGACTATTTGCTGGAGAACGGAATTGTTATGGATTGGCAAAAGATGAAATATTCTATCAATAAAGGACTGTGGGGAACAAGTATTGGAGGACAAGAAACCTTGACTTCCAATCAAACACTGCCTGAAGAAGCCTATCCCAATCAATTGCTTAAAACTGAACCGGAGAAATTGAGCATTGAATTCAAAAAAGGAGAGATATGCAGTTTAAACGGTGTAGAAATGTCGCCCGTAAAAGCCATTCAAGAACTCGAAGAAATAGCCAATAAGTTTGCCATTGGCCGCGATATGCATATCGGAGATACCATTATCGGCATAAAAGGAAGAGTCGCTTTTGAAGCTGCCGCAGCCACAATCATTATAAAAGCACACCATACCTTAGAGAAACATACTTTATCTAAATGGCAATTGCATTGGAAGGAACAACTCGGCAATTGGTATGGAATGTTTATTCACGAATCGCAATATTTTGAACCGGTCATGCGGAATATCGAAGCTTTTTTGAGCGATACTCAAATCAATGTAAATGGAAAAGTACTGATAGAGCTGCATCCTTATCGTTTTATTATTCAAGGAATAGAATCGAAAAACGATTTAATGAATTCGGATTTTGGCGAGTATGGAGAGTTGAACAAGAATTGGACGGGCGATGATGTAAAAGGCTTTTCGAAAATCCTGGCTAACCCAATGCAAATCTATAAGCACGTGAACAAAGATTTCTAAATACTATAAAATGGAACGGACTGTATTGTATGCTAAAGCCATAGACTTGCTCAAAGCTTTAATTCAGACGCCTTCCTTTTCGTGTGAAGAGGCAAAGTCGGCTGAACTTCTTCAAGAGGGACTGAAAGGTTTTGCTATCGAAAGTAAAAGGCATAAAAACAATGTTTGGGCGACCAATAAATACTTCAATCCGGCAAAGCCTTCAATCCTTATCAATTCTCATCACGATACGGTACGACCAAATAAAGGCTATATCAATGATCCTTTTGAAGCCAATATTGAAGCCGGGAAACTGTATGGTTTAGGAAGCAATGATGCGGGAGCAAGCTTAGTATCCTTGATGGCTCTATTTGTTCATTTTTATCCGCGCAGCGATTTAAAATACAATCTTGTTTTAGCATTTAGTGCCGAAGAAGAAAATTCCGGTAAAAATGGGATGAGAAGTCTTTTAGAAGTTTTACCCAAATTTGATTTCGCAATTGTGGGCGAACCTACCGAAATGCACATGGCAATTGCAGAAAAAGGTTTGTTGGTTTTAGATGGCTATGCACAAGGAATATCGGGACATGCTGCTCACGAGAATACAGAAAATCCTATTTATAAAGCGATGGAAGATATCAATTGGATACAGGAATATGATTTCCCTAAGGTATCATCAAGTTTAGGAAAGGTAAAAATGAGTGTGACACAGATTGAGGCTGGCGAGCAGCACAATGTTGTTCCGGCCGTATGTCATTTTGTGGTTGATATAAGAGTGAACGAACACTATAGCAATCAAGAAGTGTATGAGTACATCGATGCACATACAAAAAGCAAAATGATAGCACGTTCTTTTCATTTGAATTCTTCAAGCATAGATGTTAATCATCCTTTTGTTCTTGCAGGAATTAAACACGGAAGAAGTCTTTTTGGCTCTCCAACGATGTCGGATCAGGCATTCTTAAATTGCCCATCCTTAAAAATGGGGCCGGGAAAATCTTCCCGATCGCATAGCGCCGATGAGTATGTGCTACTTCGAGAAATAGAGGAAGTTATAGATTTGTATATTAAAATAATGAACGAAATCATTTAAACATAAACTTATGAAGCTTTGGGATAAAGGTTATTCAACCGATACAATTATCGAACGTTTTACTGTGGGCAATGATCGTGTGCTCGATTTAAAACTGGCAAAATACGATGTGCAAGGCAATAGTGCTCATGCAAAAATGCTGCATAAAATAAAACTACTGAATGATAAAGAATTAAAAGATATCCTTCATGCTTTGGATGAAATAGATGAAACCATAGCAGATGGTAGTTTTACTATTGAAGATTCTTTTGAAGATGTACATTCTAAGATTGAGTTTGAACTGACAAAGAAAATAGGGGAGGCAGGAAAAAAAATTCATACGGCACGTTCGCGTAACGATCAGGTTCTGGTCGATTTGCATTTGTATGTCAAAGACGAAATTGACCTGATTAAGGGATTGATAAAAGCTCTTTTTGAAACTTTAATTAGCTTAAGCCAAATGCATAAAGACGTTTTGATTCCGGGCTATACACATTTTCAATTGGCCATGCCTTCGTCTTTTGGACTTTGGTTTGCTGCTTATGCCGAAAGCTTGATTGATGATCTTAGTTTTTTGAATGCAGCATATAAAGTCAGTAATCAAAATCCTTTGGGTTCGGCAGCCGGTTATGGAACTTCTTTTCCTATTGATAGAGAAATGACCACCGAATTGCTTGGTTTCGAAACGATGAAGTACAATGTAATTGCTGCTCAAATGAGTCGTGGAAAATTGGAAAAATCTTTGGCTTTTGCCTTGTCTTCTGTTGCGGCTACGCTTTCTAAAATGTCTTCGGATATTATTTTGTTTATGAATCAGAGCTTTAATTTTTTGGGATTTCCGAAAGAATTAACCACCGGTTCCAGCATTATGCCTCATAAACAAAACCCCGATGTTTTTGAATTGGTAAGAGCCAAATCGAATAAGATTCAAAACTTACCAACGGAAATTGCAATGATTACCAATAACCTGACCAGTGGTTATCATCGCGATTTTCAGTTACTCAAAGGAAGTTTAATGGAAGCCATCGAATTAATGAAAGACAATCTGGAAGTCAGTAACTTTATGCTTCAAAGGGTGGAAATTAAAGAACATATCATCGATAAAAAGGAGTACGATTATCTTTTTAGTGTTGAAGAAGTGAATAAGTTGGTAGTGCAAGGACTTCCTTTTAGAGAAGCCTATAAAATTGTGGGAAAAGCCATTATGGAAGGTAATTTTAATCCTGAAAGAAAGGTAGAGCATAGCCACCAAGGAAGCATCGGGAATTTATGTTTGGATGAGATAAGGAATAAGTTTGAAGATAATTATTGAGCTTACTGAGCTAAGTCGAAACGACTGTATCGAGCGTAGTCGAGATATTATTTTACTTCAAAATCAAACATTTCTTCATCGCCGATAAAGCCTTGAAGCCTGTCGCCAATAGAAACGGGGCCAACACCGGCTGGTGTTCCGGTATAAATTAAATCGCCAATTTTTAGGCTTACGAACTGCGATATATAGGCAATGATTTCATTTATGCTGAAAATCATGTCTTTTGTATTCCCAGTCTGTCGAATTTCATTATTGATTTTCAATTCAAAATTGAAATTTTGCACATTGGCAAAATGGCTTTTCGGAAGGAATTTTCCGATAGGAGCAGCATGATCAAAAGCCTTGGCAATTTCCCAAGGCAGACCTTTGGCTTTAGCTGCAGCTTGTAAATCGCGTGCAGTAAAATCGATTCCTAAACCAATTTCTTCGTAATAGTTTGGCGCAAATTCTTTTTGAATATGCTTGCCTACTTTACTAATTTTTACCACTACCTCCAGTTCGTGATGTATATCCTCCGAAAATTCAGGGTAGAAAAACGGGTTGTTTTTTTGCAATAAAGAAGTTTCCGGCTTCATAAAGAAGACAGGCTCTTTTGGAACAGGATTATTAAGTTCTTTGGCGTGATCGACATAATTACGACCTATGCAAATTATTTTCATGGTTTAAATTTTGGAGTTTCAAGTTTCAAGTTTCAAGTTTCAGGTTTGATGTTTTAGAATAATCTTCATTTAATCTGAAGCTGGAATCAATGTACCGGAAATCTGAAATCTGGAACATGAAATCTGGAACATGAAACCTGGAACATGAAACCTGGAACATTTTAGAACAACTTCATATTGCCTAAATCGCTGCTCTTCAATTTTAGTTTAGTAATAACTTTTTTAGTTGATAATGGAAAATCGCCTTTCATCATCCAGTCGTAATAGGATGATTCTGTTTTAAATATCTCGCTTACTAAGCGGCCTTTGTGCTTTCCGAAATTTATCACTTCCTCTCCTTCGTCGTTATAAATGATAAAACCAATCAGATCTACATTTTTATTTACTTCGGAAAATGCTGCTAAAGCACTTACATCATTTACTATAGGAGTGCTAATATTCCCATCTTTATCTTTAAATTCAACACCTTCATAACGATCCAGCTGAGCCAATAGAACTTCGTAAGTTGCAATGGTATCAGCCTCCGCGCTATGCGCATTTTCTAAATCTTTGCCACAATAATATTTGTAAGCAGCCACCAGAGTTCTTTGCTCCATTTTATGGAATATATTTTGAACGTCTACCAGCTTGCGAGTGTCAACGTCAAAATCAATATCGGCTCGTAAGAATTCCTCGGCCAGAAGGGGGATGTCGAATCTATTGGAGTTATAACCTGCTAAATCGCAATTGTTTAAAAATTGATGCAAGCCATTGGCCAATTGTCTAAAGGTTGGCTCATCTTTAACGTCATCATCAAAAATTCCATGAATTGCAGAAGTTTCTGCCGGAATATGCATTTCAGGATTTACACGTCTTGTCTTTATTTCTTTTTTTCCATCAGGATGAATCTTAACAATACTGATTTCCACGATGCGGTCGGTGGCTACTTTTATTCCCGTAGTTTCCAAATCGAGAAAGGCAATTGGACGTTTTAATTTTAGCTCCATTATTCTTTTTTTAGCTTGACAAAGGTAGGGATTTTCCTGTTTTATTGAGAATGAAAAAAGCCGAATAAGATTAACTCATCCGGCCTCAAATCTATTGTTGTTTTATTAGATACTTTGATTAACATCAAAATTTTCGATGTATTCGCGCAAGCGTTTTAAGTATAATCCACCAAGCGCTCCATCAACCACACGATGGTCGTAAGCAAGCGATAGCATCATTATGCTACGAATGCCGATAGTATCGCCTTCGGGAGTTTCGATTACCACAGGGCGTTTTACAATCGCTCCCAAACCTAAGATGGCTACCTGGGGCTGATTGATAATAGGTGTTCCGGTTAAACTATCGAAACTACCGAAATTGGTAATCGTAAAAGTACCGCCGCTAATTTCGTCGGGCATTAATTTGTTTGCACGAGCTCTTGTTGCCAAATCATTTACTGTCTTTGCCATTCCAATCAGATTTCTCTGATCGGCATTTTTAATAACAGGAACAATCAGGTTGCCATTTGGTAGGGCAGCGGCCATACCAATGTGGATGTTTTTGCGATAGATGATATTATTGCCATCCACTGAAACATTCAATCCGGGATAATCGCGCAATGCTTTTGCGGCAACATCAATAAAGATAGGAGTGTAGGTAATCTTTTCGCCTTCGCGTTTTTGGAAAGCATCTTTTACTTTGTTTCTCCAGTTTACAATTTTGGTAACATCAGCTTCGATAAATGAAGTAACGTGAGGAGAAACCTGCTTCGACATAACCATATGATCAGCAATAAGTTTGCGCATACGTCCCATTTCTTCAACACGGTCGCCAGTGCCAACAGCAATTTTCTCACCTGTAGCCTTTACAGGTTGACTTTGTGGTACTTTAGTAATGGATGATTTTTCCTTGCCTCTATTTTCTAAATAATTTAGAATATCTTGTTTGGTCAATCTTGCAGCTTTTCCACTTCCCGCTATTTTTTCCAGTTCCTCTAAAGAAACATTTTCTTCTTTTGCAATACTTTTAACAAGCGGAGAATAAAAACGACCGGTAGATTTGAAATCGGTGTCTTCAACAGCTTCTTCAATTTCAGAAGCTAATTTATTGGCGGCGACTTCAATTTCTTTTTCTACAACTATATCCTCAGATGATTCTTTAGTTGGCGCATCAGCTATATCTCCATCCATATTTATAATGGCGATAAGCGCTCCAACAGGAACAACATCACCTTCTGCAAAAAATATTTCAGTCAAAACACCATCAACTGGTGACGGGATTTCAGAATCAACCTTGTCGGTTGCAATCTCTAAAATTGCATCATCTTCTTCAATAGTATCGCCAACTCCTTTTAACCATTTGGTAATAGTAGCCTCAATAATACTTTCGCCTAATTTAGGCATGACAACTTCAAATTTCGCCATATTGTTTCTTTTATCTTATTTTCAGTTAGATACCGAATAAATTACACTCTTTTTTTATCGAGTGCAAATATACAAAAAATATCTAATATGGATTTGTTCTAAATAAACAGCTAAATTACAAAAAAAACCGCTTGCATATTTTTTACAAGCGGTTCAAGTTTTTATTGAATTTACTTATTCAACAACCGTATTCCAATTGTGTTTATCTTCTATATCACCCAATTGAATCCCGACAAGGGTATCGTAAAGTTTTTGAGAGATAGGTCCAACTTGACCATCCTTACAATATTCGTAGGTTTTATTTTCTGAGCGATCGAATATTTTACCAATCGGAGATATAATAGCAGCAGTTCCACAAGCACCTACTTCGTCGAAAGTATCGAGTTCGGCAGCTGCAACAGGCCGTAAATCAACATTTAATCCAATATCCTTCGCAATTTGGCGTAAACTCATATTGGTAATCGATGGAAGTATGGTGCCGCTATCAGGAGTTACATAAGTATTTCCTTTAATTCCAAAGAAATTAGCTGGGCCTGCTTCGTCAATATACTTTTTCTCTTTTGCATCCAAAAACAGCACCGAAGCATAGCCTTCTTTATGTGCACGATCCGCAGGACGCATTGAAGCAGCATAATTACCACCAACTTTAATATGTCCGGTTCCTAATGGTGCAGCTCTATCGTAATCTCTGACTAATTGAATGTTGACAGGTTTAAAGCCTTCCTTAAAATAAGGGCCCACAGGACCGGCAAATACTAAAAATATATATTCGTTAGCAGGTTTCACACCAACTTGAGGCCCTGAACCAAAAAGTACCGGGCGGAGATATAAACTTGCCCCGGTTCCGTATGGTGGAATAAAGCGCTCATTCATTTTAATAACTGTTGTAATTGCCTTATAAAAGATTTCATCAGGCACTTCAGCCATCATAATGCCTTGAGCTGATTTTCTCATACGTTTAGCATTTTCTTCCCATCGGAATAAACGAATTTTCCCGTCTTTCCCGCGGAAAGCTTTTAGCCCTTCAAATGCTTCTTGTCCATAGTGCAAGGCCGTTGCTGCCATGTGAATATTGATGGTTTCGGAAGAAGAAATTTCCATTTCGCCCCATTGTCCATTCCTGAAATAAGCGCGAACATTATAATCAGTTTTAAAATATCCAAAGGGCAATTCACCCCAAGCTATATTTTCCATATCGTATAAAGTTTGATTTGTTTTCTTCCGCAAAAATACGATTTTTTTACGACTTTTTAGTTGATGGGCTTATTCAGTATTATTCTAAAAACAGTTTACTCTTACTAGGAAAAAGAGCCATTTAAAATTGAATTTCGAAATTATTGATATATTCTGACAGAAAGGTTTTATTTTTGAGTAAAATATGTTGTGAATGCTTAAAATAGAATGGCAAAAATATAAATTAAACTTTAAGCAACCTGCTGGAACATCGCGAGGGATATTGCATTCCAAAGATTCTTATTTTATTAAGGTTTGGGATGATGCGGTTTCTGATGTTTTTGGTTTAGGTGAATGTAATTTATTCCGTGGATTGAGTTACGATGATAAGCCGGAATACGAAACAATACTGGATAGACTTGTTGAACACCCCAAATATTATTTAAGAAATCTCTCTAGTGAATTATTGATTTGGCCAAGCATTCGCTTTGGTTTAGAAATGGCATTTCTCGATTTTGTTCAAGGAGGAAAGCGGATACTTTTCTCATCTGATTTTACAAGAGGTTTAGATGGAATTCCTATTAATGGTCTAATTTGGATGGGGGAGAAGACGTTTATGAAAGCGCAAATTCAAAAAAAGATTGAACAAGGGTTTCGCTGCTTAAAATTAAAGATAGGTGCCATTAATTTTGATGATGAATTGAATTTATTGAAAGCTATACGATTAGAGTTTTCGAATGATGTTTTAGAGTTAAGAGTGGATGCCAATGGTGCATTCACTTCTAAAGATGCTTTGAAAAAATTAGAGGCCTTGTCAAAATTTCAGATACATTCCATTGAGCAACCCATTCGTCAGGGGCAGATTGAAGAAATGGCCACTCTTTGTTCTAAAACTCCATTGGCTATTGCTTTGGATGAAGAATTAATTGGAGTGTTGGATGCTGATATAAAAGCGAAATTATTAGATGAAATTAAACCCCAATATATTATACTAAAACCTGCTTTATTAGGTGGGTTTGCAGCTTCCGACGAATGGATTAGCTTAGCGGATAAACGAACTATTCCATGGTGGATTACTTCTGCTTTGGAAAGCAATATAGGTTTGAATGCTATTGCTCAATGGACCTTTTCGCTAAAAAATACAAACTATCAGGGTTTGGGAACAGGGCAACTTTTTACAAATAATATTGAAAGCCCATTGCAAATAAAACAAGCAGAGCTTTGGTCTATTCCTAAGCAGAATTGGGAATTAGATAACTTAAAATTTAAATCGTGAGCAAGCATTGGAAATCGTATACTAGCTTAAAACTAAATGGATTATTATATTCCAAATTGGAATTGTTCGCATTGTCTTATTCGAAACTTGAAGATTTTAAAATACCAGAATGGGAAAAGGAAATTTTTCAATTTATTATTGAGTGGCTCAATGATAAAGATGCGCTTATTGTGAGAACCTCCGGTTCGACGGGGAAACCAAAAAGTATACAGATTGAAAAGGACAGAATGATTGTCAGCGCCAAAGCCACGAATGCATTTTTTAATTTAGATGAGGATAAAAAAGCATTGCTTTGCCTTTCAGCTGAGTTTATTGCCGGAAAAATGATGATTGTTCGAGCTTTTGTTGGCGGCTTTGATTTGCAATATGCTGAACCTAAAGGCGATGCTCTTTTAAAGATTGAAAGCGATTTTGATTTTGTTGCAGTTGTTCCTTTGCAATTAGAATATGCTTTAAAATCGGACAATATTCAGGCTTTCAGCCGTATAAAAAAAATGATAGTAGGTGGCGCAGCTGTCAGTCAAAATTTGATTCAAAAATTAGAGCAAGTAACCACTGAAGTTTGGTCCACCTATGGTATGACCGAAACCATAACCCATATTGCCTTGCAAGGATTAAATGGGAAGCACAAAACGAATTATTTTAAGGCTCTTCGCGGTGTAAAATTTCAACTTGATGAAAGGGAATGCCTTCGGATTATAACTCCATCGCTTAGTCCAGAATCAAATTTTGACT
>CAZTST010000013.1:18306-25575 GCA_964616585.1 uncultured Draconibacterium sp. | reverse complement strand
TGCTTACTCATAATGATAAATTATTTTGTGGTATCTCATTCTAAAGTCGATTTATTTATAATAGTTACAAATTGCTTAAAACCTTAATTATAGTGATTTTTGAACAAGTTTAAACCTTATTTTTGTGTTTCATTGAAACAAAAGTACTTAATTATTCATCAATAAAATCAACAATAGATACTAAAATAATTTATCATTATGAGTAAGCACGGAACATTTTCATCGATTACTAAAAAAGTAATCATGTCGTTAGCCGGTTTGTTTTTAATTATCTTTTTGCTTGTCCATTTGGGCATCAATTTGTTTTTAATGCCGCTAACCGAAAATCACCAAGAGATATTTGAGCTGCTTGCCGGCTTTATGGCGACCAACCTGGTTATTAAAGTCTTTGAGGTTGTTCTTTTTGGCGGTTTTATCATTCACATTATTTACGGGTTAATTGTTCAGTTACAAAACTGGGCTTCACGTGGTAATGTCAGATACAAATCAGGAAGCAAGACAAAAACCACTTTCGCTTCTCAGTATATGATTTATACAGGGATATTGGTTTTCTTGTTCTTAGCGTTGCATATGTATCAATTTTATTTTATTAAACTGGGTTTTGTTTCGACTACTTTTGTTGATTCCCATGGACATCCTGAGTTTTTTCATATCGTAAGAGAATTATTCACAACACAACCTATCTATTCGATAATTTATATCGTTTCTTTCGTGATTTTAGGATTTCATTTAGATCACGCTTTTCAATCGGCTTTTCAAACATTAGGTTGGGAACATCCAAAGTATACACCTATTATCAAGGCGTTTGGGAGAATTTATGCGATAGTAGTTCCTCTGGGATTTATTATCATCCCATTGTATTTTATGTTTATATACAACCCTGTGGTAATCCCTTAAAAAGAATTAAAATGACAAAATTAAATTCAAAAATACCACAAGGGCCTTTGGCCGAAAAGTGGACTAATTATAAAGCTCACCAGAATTTGGTGAACCCTTCAAACAAAAGAAAAATTGACATTATTGTAGTTGGAACCGGATTAGCAGGTGGCGCTGCCGCCGCTTCTTTTGGAGAACTTGGCTTTAATGTTAAGAATTTTTGTATTCAAGACAGCCCTCGTCGCGCGCATAGTATTGCAGCTCAAGGTGGTATTAATGCTGCAAAAAATTATCCGGGCGATGGCGATTCAATTTATCGCTTGTTTTACGATACCATTAAAGGAGGTGATTATCGTGCTCGCGAAGCTAACACTTATCGTTTGGCTGAGGTAAGTAACGATATTATAGACCAATGTGTAGCTCAAGGTATTCCATTTGCACGTGAATATAGCGGATATCTTGATAACCGTTCTTTTGGCGGTGCTCAAGTATCGCGAACATTCTATGCTCGTGGGCAAACCGGACAGCAGTTATTATTAGGTGCTTACGGAGCATTAAGTAAAGAAATAAATAAAGGAACTGTTAAAATATATAACCGTCGAGAAATGCTCGATTTGGTTGTTGCTGATGGAAAAGCTCGCGGAATCATAACTCGTAATTTAGTTACCGGAGAAATTGAACGCCATTCTGCTCATGCTGTTGTAATTGCAACCGGTGGTTATGGAAATGTGTTTTACTTATCAACGATGGCGATGTCTTCTAATGGTGGAGCTGCTATTCGCTCTTGGAGACGTGGAGCTTATTTTGGAAATCCTGCTTTCGTTCAAATTCATCCAACCTGTATTCCTGTTCATGGCGATTTTCAGTCGAAATTAACTTTGATGAGTGAAAGTTTACGTAATGACGGACGTATTTGGGTCCCTAAAAAACTGGAAGATGCTGAAGCAATTCGCTTGGGTAAATTACAACCTAAAGATTTAAAAGAGGAAGATCGTGATTATTATTTGGAAAGAAGATATCCTGCATTTGGAAATCTTGTTCCTCGCGATGTTGCTTCTCGTGCTGCTAAAGAGCGTTGCGATGCAGGTTTAGGTGTTGGAACAGGATTAGCTGTATTTTTAGATTTTAAAGATGCGATTAAACGTTTAGGTGTAGATGTAATTAAAGCACGTTACGGTAATCTTTTCCAAATGTATGAAAAGATAGTTGATACTAATCCGTACGAAACTCCAATGATGATTTATCCTGCCATTCACTATGCAATGGGCGGAATGTGGGTTGATTATGAATTACAAACAACTATTCCAGGATTATTTGCCGGAGGTGAAGCTAATTTTTCTGATCACGGTGCTAACCGTTTAGGAGCTTCTGCCTTAATGCAAGGATTATCTGACGGATATTTTGTATTGCCTTATACAATTCAAAATTATCTGGCTGCTGAAATCGGAACAGGTCCAATTCCTACTGATACCAAGGCTTTTGATGAGGCTGAAAAGTCAGTTAAAGAACGTATCAATCGATTAATGAATATTAAAGGAACAAAATCACCTGATTATTTCCACAAAAAGTTAGGCTTAATTATGTGGGATAATGTTGGAATGGCTCGAACAAAAGAACGTCTGGAAATTGCATTGGCTGAAATTCCAAAATTACGCGATGAATTTTTCAAAAACTTACGTGTAACCGGAACTGTTGATGAGTTCAATCCTGAATTGGAAAAAGCACTTCGGATTGCAGATTTCTTTGATATGGGTGAACTAATGGCTTACGATGCGCATCATCGCGAAGAAAGTTGTGGCGGTCACTTCCGCGAAGAATATCAATCTGCCGAAGGTGAAGCTATGCGTAAAGACGATGAGTTTATGTATGTTGCTGCCTGGGAATTCAAAGGCGAAGGTGTAAAACCGGAACTTCATAAAGAAGAGTTGAAATACGAAGCTATCGAAGTAAAAACCAGGAATTATAAGTAGAATTTTATTTAAAGGAAAGCTATGTATAGTCAGAGCTTTCTAATTACAAATAAATAAAAGATAGAAAAATGGATTTAACATTAAAAATATGGCGTCAGGAAAATGCCCAAGCCAAAGGGGGATTTAAAAATTATAAGGTTGCAGGAGTTTCAAAAGATTCTTCTTTCCTTGAGATGCTGGACGTATTAAACGAATCTTTGGTAGATAAAATAGAATCACCTGTTTGTTTCGATCACGATTGTCGTGAAGGAATTTGTGGTATGTGTAGTTTATACATAAATGGACATCCACACGGCCCGGATGATGCAATTACAACATGTCAATTGCATATGCGTAAATTTAAAGATGGGGATACAATTATCATTGAACCGTGGCGAGGGAAACCATTCCCTGTAATTAAAGATTTGGTGGTTGATCGTACTGCAATGGATACAATTATTCAAGCAGGCGGTTACACTTCTGCTTCAACAGGAGGCGTACCCGATGCAAATTCTATATTGATTTCGAAATATGCTTCTGATCTTGCAATGGATGCAGCTTCTTGTATTGGTTGTGGCGCTTGTGTTGCGGCTTGTAAAAATGCTTCAGCTATGTTATTTGTTGCTGCTAAAGTGTCTCAGTTTGCATTGCTACCACAAGGTCAAATCGAAAAGGAACGTCGCGTTCAGGCAATGGTAGCTAAGATGGATGAGTTAGGATTTGGTAATTGTACCAATACTTATGCCTGCGAAATGGAATGTCCGAAAGAGATTTCCGTGTCTAATATTGCTCGCATGAATCGCGAATTCTTAGGTGCAAAAATCTTAAGTCCTCAAACGATTTAAGATTTCATTAAAAATTTTGAGCCTCATCTCGCATTTGCGGGATGAGGCTTTTTTACTTTTGATGCGACCTCCAAAACAGAATCTACAGCATAATTAACCATTTGTAAACAAAAACATTCGTGCCTTGCCGTGAAAATAAATAAAACCAAAGCAAAGCAACAAAGAAAATAATTGCTTCTTGGCGGCTTTGATAGATATTTTTTTTCGTGCAACTGTGGGGTATTTTCGTTTTAAGGTTAAACTAAAATCCTTATTTTTGCTCGAAATTACTAAATGTGAGCTCGGATATTTTTACTTCATCTTTTATCTCAGAAAAACAAAGATATAACGGAAACGTTAGCTGGCAAAGTCCATCCAATATTGCATTGATAAAATATTGGGGAAAATTTGGAATTCAATTGCCCAAAAATCCTTCATTAAGTTTTGGATTATCTGAGGCTTTTACGCAGACAAGCATTAAATATTCATCAAAAAACGATGAAAAAGCTGAGCATAAATTCCTTTTCGAAGGAAAAGAAAATATTGCTTTTGCCGATAAAATTTTTCGATTTTTAATAGAATTGGATATTTTTTTTCCATTTCTAAAACAACTCGATTTGCAAATTGAAAGCAGAAATAGTTTTCCTCATTCCGCCGGAATAGCATCTTCTGCCTCTTCAATGAGTGCTTTGGCTTTGTGTTTGTGCAGTATTGAACAAGAAGTAATTGGAAGTTTGCAAGATGAAAACGATTTTTATACCAAAGCATCTTATATTGCAAGATTAGGTTCAGGAAGTGCAAGTCGCTCAATATATGGTGGATATAGCATTTGGGGCGAGTTTACTGAACTCATAGAAAGCAGCAACGATTATGCTGTGCCATTTACTTACGAAGTTCATCCTCTTTTTATACAGCTTCGCGATAGCATATTAATTGTAAGCGATACTGAAAAAGCTGTTTCCAGTCGTGCCGGACATGCTTTGATGAATAATCATCCTTATGCTGATGCACGCATTGAGCAAAGCAAACAAAATATGAGTTGGTTAATAGCAGCATTTTTGCAAGGCGATACCGATCGTTTTATTGAAGTAGTTGAAAACGAAGCCATGAGTTTACATGGTTTAATGATGAGTTCAAAACCTTGGTATTCTTTATTGCATCCAAATACATTGCGAATTTTAGATACGATTAGGGCTTTTCGCGAACAAAGCGGATTATTTATTTGTTTTACACTCGATGCCGGACCTAATGTTCATCTGCTTTATGCTCAAGAAGATGAGAATCAGGTGCTGCAATTTATTGAAAATGAGCTATTAAAATATTGTGTTGAAAGAAAAGTTATTCACGATAAAATCGGTTTTGGACCTAAAAGATTAAAATAATATGATAAGCAAAAAAAGCGAAGTTTTTTACGGTAAGATATTATTGTTTGGCGAGTACAGCGTAATTTTCAATTCTATGGCTTTAACCATTCCATACACTCATTTTAAAGGACAATTGAGTTTTATTTCAAACTATAAATATACCGATTTTGAATGGGCCAAAGAGTCGAATACTTCTATATTGGAATTTTCTGATTATCTTGAATCTTTACAAAAAACAGGAGAACTGTTATGTCCGATTGATATTTCGCGACTAAAAACAGATATTCAAAAAGGCTTGTATTTTGAATCAACTATTCCTCAAGGCTATGGTGTAGGAAGTTCAGGTGCCTTAGTAGCAGCAATTTACGACGAATATGTTGAAGAAAAAATACAGAGTAATAGAAACTTAAGCACAAAAAGCGTTTTCAAACTGAAATCGATTTTTGCTCAAATGGAATCTTATTTTCATGGCAAGAGCTCAGGTCTCGATCCTTTGAATTGCTATATCCAGTACCCGCTTTTAATCAGAAATTCGAGTGAAATTAAAACGGTTGGCATTCCGCGTAATAAGTTTGATAGAAACGGAGCTATATTTTTAATTAATAGTGGAAAACCCGGAAAAACTGCGCCACTTGTGAATTATTTTTTGGAACACTATAAAGATGAGGATTACAAAAAAGCGATTGATGAAGGTTTGATACCGCTAAATAATAAATTAATTACTACTCTTCTCGATGGAAATGGGAAAGAGTTTTTTAGTTTGTTAAATAGTCTTTCCGAATTTCAATTTAAATATTTTGATAAGATGATACCTCAAAGTATTCGCGAAATATGGCAAGAAGGCGTGAATACCAAAAAGTATTCGTTAAAGCTTTGTGGCTCAGGCGGTGGCGGTTTTATGTTGGGCTTTTCTCCTGATTATGAAGAAGCTAAGAAAATATTGCATACCAAAGGCTTCGAGCTAATTCCCGTTTATAAAAACTCTTAATTTTATTAATGTGCTTTTTTCATAATCGCCCAATAGATTAGAAAAGAAATGCCGAAGGTAACAAACCAAGCGTAAGAGTATAAATTAACCAATGCCTGTGGAAAAAAATCAACTGAACTAAGTCCAACTGCAACCAGAAATCCTGGAATTACCGGAAGTAGGCTGATAGTAAAGGCAATCCATGCTGGCTTGTTCCAGCCTTTAAATTTACCTTTTACTTTAAACAATTCTGCCAAGTCGAAATTAGTTTTTCTAATTAAATAATAATCACTTATCATAATACCTGCAAGCGAACCAAGCAGTGCTGAATATGCAATTAGCCATCTAAAAATATATCCTTCAGGATCAGCAATCAATTTCCAAGGGAAAATAAGTATGCCAATTATACCTGTAATATATCCGCCCATTTTAAAACTAATTTTTCGAGGTGCAATATTGGCAAAACTATTTGCCGGTGCCACAACATTAGCAGCAATATTGGTTGAAAGCGTTGCAATTGTAAGTCCGAACATAGATATTGCAACAATTATTGGAGAGTCAAATTTTCCTAATAATGCAACAGGATCCCAAATTGCCTTTCCAAATATCAATAAAGTGGCACTTGTTACTGCAATACCAATGAAAGAATAAAATACCATAGTTGTTGGCAAACCAATTATTTGTCCAAGAATCTGATCTTTTTGTGTTCGCGCATATCTTGTAAAATCAGGAATATTCAATGAAAGAGTAGCCCAAAAACCTACCATAGCAGTTAATCCGGGGAAAAATATTTTCCAGAAATTAGCATTTCCGTTGCCTGATAAAGTGTATGATGCATCAAGAATATCACTCATAGAACCAACACGATACCAAGCCCAGATTAGAAGGAATAATCCAATTAGCAATAAAAACGGAGCCGACCAGGTTTCGAAAACTTTTATTGAATCAATTCCTTTATAAACAACCCACATATTAATTACCCAAAAAAACATAAAACAAGAAGCTTGTGCTATATTAAGCCCTATGAAATTTCCGAGATATGCAGAATTTGCCATATCGGGTAACATTGTCAATAATAATTGATAAATAGCAGCTCCGCCAATCCATGTTTGTATTCCAAACCAGCCACAAGCCACTAATCCCCGAAGTAAAGAAGCCAGAATAGCTCCTTGAACACCAAAGCTCAAACGAAGGAAAACCGGAAGTGGAACGCCATATTTCGTGCCTACGTGAGCATTCAGAATCATTGGTGCTAATACAATTAAATTACCAAGCAAAATGGTTATAAG
>CAZTST010000013.1:0-18296 GCA_964616585.1 uncultured Draconibacterium sp. | reverse complement strand
ATTCATTCCTTGTTCAACTAGACTGCTTGCCAACATATAAGTAGGAATACATACAGCCATTCCCACCCAAATAGAAGCAATATGCCATTTATTCCAGGTTCTTTCCGATGCCGGAACTGGAGCAAGGTCGCTACTGTACAATGGCGATGAAGATACGTCTTCTGTCAGTTCAATAATTTTGTTGTTCATTTTTGTTAAGTTGTTAATTTATAGTTTTTTGGATAAAAAATTTCCAGGAATTGTTCTGATGTTTTAAAGCCTTCTCCATTTAAATGATTTTGCATCTATAGCTCTTTCAGTTGCTAAAATTCCATCCAAGTGATCGTATTCATGTTGGAATAACTCAGATAAATCATCTTCAAGTAGCCATTCTTTTTGTTCCCAATTTTCATCAAGATATTTAAATAGAATTTTTTTGTGTCTTTTTACTTTTACGAGCAGATTCGGAAAGCTCATGCAATCGTCCCATAATTCAAACATTTCTTCACTTTTATAGATAATTTCAGGATTAATTATTATATAAGGTTTGTCTAAGTTAATATAAATCAGCCGTTTCATTATTCCTAACTGAGGCGCTGCAATACCGCGTCCGAATTTGAATTTTATACGAACATCTTCCATTACTGTATGCAAATCGGAAACCCAATTTTTTAATTGTAATAAATCGCTTTTGATTATAGGTAAACTTATTTCATTTAAACGCGGATTCCCTAAAAGTAAAATATCCTCTGTTGTTTTCATATGAGTTTAAAGCGAATAAGTTATTTCAAAAATATAAAATATTCTTATGTACTTGGAAAGTATTTAAACAATGAGGCATCTGGCTTATGCTTGATAAATCTTCGTTACGAAAAAATTATAAGCAATCAAACAAGGCTTAATTATAGAATAAATTCTCACTATCGATTAATAGACAG
Source organism: uncultured Draconibacterium sp. (assembly GCA_964616585.1). GTDB lineage: Bacteria > Bacteroidota > Bacteroidia > Bacteroidales > UBA12170 > UBA12170. The sequence goes on along the minus strand of CAZTST010000013.1, from coordinate 17,379 downwards.
AAAGTAAGAGATTATTATTTTGTATTTTCAATTAAGATTCTTTTTATATTTGGATCTGTAAGTGGCTAAAAAATGAAAATATTTAGACTATTGTTCTTTCTTTTTACCATGATTCCATTGGCATTTTTATCTGCCCAGGAGTATAGCTACAAACAATATACTGTACAAGATGGCCTTGTACAATCGCAGGTATTATCAATCTTCCAGGATTCAAAAGGTTTTCTCTGGGTAGGTACAAAAGGTGGTGTAAGTCGTTTTGATGGAATTTCTTTTCAAAACTTTACGCACAAAGATGGACTGCCAGATAATAATGTATATAGAATTACTGAAGATCATGATGGAAATATTTGGTTTCTCACAAAAGATGGACTCGCCAAATATATTGGAAAGGAATTAATAGCCTATCCCACAAATCATTTCAAACAGATTAGCGCTTTCGTTATTTTTTGTGAACCTAAGATTGGCGAATTATTAATAGTCTTTCACGATAAGGAAAAGGTTCGGTTTGTTAGTTTTTCCCAAGGAAAATATAATGCATTAGCTGTAACTTTTTCTTTAACGAATTGGAATTCAGAAAAAGACGACATATTTGGAGTTTATGATCCTATAGAAAAATCAGTATGGTTGGTCATGCCAAAATCTAAATTAATAAAAATCCAAGACAATCAGATATTTGAAATGCATTTTACCTTTCAAAATCCTCAAGCACTTAATCTGGGCAAGGATGGCAATATGTATCTGATGGACGATAATAAAGTCTATATAAATAAAAAAGGTACTTTTATTGAGTTGTTTAGTTACGGATATCCTTTTTACAGATCATCAAATTCTATTTTTGAAATTGATCAGGGAGGAGTAATATATTTTAGTAGTTTGGATTTAAGTCTCTTTCAAAATAATAATTTAATTCATGAACACTACAATTTTAACAATATTTTAGTGCTATATATTGACAATGAAGGTAATTTATGGATAGGTTCCGAAACAGGATTGTATCGTTTAATTTCACGTGCCTTTGTTAATTTTATTCCTGAAAAATGCGGCATCAATCATTTAATCTGGAGCATTGCAGAAGATAAAAACGGCAGGATAAAATTCGCTTCCTACGAACATGGGTTACAAGATTTTGACGGAAACAAAATAATTGATGATAAATCCTTCGAAAATATTGTGACAGGAGAAAAGTATCATTTTTATATGGGAAGTATTGTTGATAAAGAGAAAAACATTTTGTTCACCACCGTACCAAATGGAGGTTTAAAATATGATGGCAAAAAATTCTCCAGAATATTTCCTGATTCAATTACTTTTGGTTCATTTATTTTTTATGAAGACCCTGATAACTTTGATTTACTGGCAGGAACAAATAAAGGGCTTTTTATTAAAACGAAATCAAATGGCATAAAAAAGCTTAATATAAAACCCGGCAATGGGAATAGCCAAAATATTGTTAGTATTGTTAAGGACAAATACAAAAGGTATTGGTTGGGTGGTTTTAAAGGCATTAGCCTTTTAGATGGCAAAGATGTTATTCACTTGCCTACACCTGAAATAACTTTTGAAGAAGGCGGGAATGCAATGTTGGTTGATTCTTTGCAAAATATTTGGATTGGAAATGCCGAAGGATTATATTTTTGTGATAATAAATCCTTTAGGCAAATTGAAGATCCAAGTCTTAATTCCATGATTACTTCTTTATCAATTATTGGCGATTCAACATTAATTATTGGTTCGGTTACCGGCCTGGCTTTGCTCGATTTAAATGCTTTTTATCAAAATGATACAATTAAAATGACAGTTTTTGATAAAGAAACTGGATTTCAGGGAATTGAAGTTGGCCAAAATGGCATTTTCAAAGATTCTAAAGGCCAATATTGGATTCCAACCTCCGATCGTGTGGTGAGGTTTGATCCATCCAACTACAAAAAAAATAATTTTGCGCCATGGACTTATATTAGCAGTATTAGCTTGCTATCAAAGCAAATGGAATGGGAAAAGGTTGAAAATGACAAGCTTAAAAAGCTGGATTTTCAATTTAAAAATAGTGAAAAAAATCTTCGTTTTGAATTTACCGGTATTAGTCTGAGTAATCCAGAAGGTGTTATGTATTCTCATTTCTTAGAAGGATATGATAATGGATGGTCAGAACCGGAACATTATTCTTATGCAGTTTACACAAATCTTGCACCAGGGAATTACACTCTTTTTGTAAAAGCGTGCAATTCAGATGGTAGTTGGACAAAAGAGCCAACTTCTATCTCGTTCAGCATTAAGCCGGCATTTTACCAGCTTATTTGGTTTTGGATAATATTCGTTGCTCTTGCTTCTGCTGCACTTCTTTTTATTGGTGCAAGTATAATGAAGAGAAAGAAACTCAAACAACAGGAGCATCTTGAAACAGAAAAAAGAATGGTAGAATTGCGTTTATTAAATCTTCAAAATCAGATAGAACCGCATTTTACTTTCAATGCGCTTAATTCCATTGCATCCATTATATTAAAAGAGGATAAAAATCTGGCTTATAGTTATTTTGTAAAATTTTCTAAACTGATACGACGCACCATGAGTTCCAGTGAATCTCTGGTTCGTAGCATTGATGATGAGATTGCTTTTGTAAAAGATTACCTTGATATTAATCGACTTAGATTTGAATATTCATTTGAATACACAGTTTTTATCGATCCTGAAATCGAATTATCAGATTTAATTCCAAATATGACTATCCAAACTTTTGTCGAAAATGCTATAAAACATGGATTAGCGGATCTCGCTGGTAATGGTAAATTGAAGATTGAAGTTCTCAAAAATAACGGCAATTTGCACATTTCAGTTGAAGACAATGGAGTTGGAAGAGAAAAAGCAAGACAAACTGCTCATCTTTCTACGGGGAAAGGATTAAAAATATTGACCGGTTATTTTGATTATTTCAACAGCTTTAACAAACAAAAAATCAATTGGAAAATAATTGATCTTTATAAATCAGATGGAACGGCAGCCGGAACACGCGTGGAAGTGAATATTCCTGAAGATTATATTTATAAAGTTCAGTATAAATAAACGATTCATTTAAGTCATAGGATGACTAATTTGAACGCTCAATTAACATCTATAATCAGAGAAAAGTCATCCTATGAAATTATCACTTTATTGGCAATATTTTTTAGCAAAATCAAAAAGCAATCTAACTCCAATTCCGGTTCCTCCAACTCCACGATAATTAAATCGTTTTTCAACAAATGCCGAGCCGGCAATATCGAGATGAATGTAAGGATAATCAGTAAACTTTTCAAGGAATTTGCCTGCTGTAATTGCTCCGGCATCAGCTCCACCTAAGTTTGTTATGTCTGCAATTTCAGATTTTAGAGATTCTTCGTACTCCTCCCAGAAAGGAAATTCAACTAATCGTTCGCCTGTTTGTTCTCCGCTTAATTTCAAATCGTTGAAATATTCTTCGTTTTTCGAACCCATAGCCACAATGCCATATTTTCCAATTGCACGTGAAGCAGCTCCTGTAAGTGTTGCTAAATCGATAACTAATTCAGGTTTATATTTTTGTGCATAAGCAAGTGCATCTGCTAAAATCATGCGACCTTCGGCATCGGTGTTTAGCACTTCTACAGTCATGCCATTAAACATTTTTATAATATCGCCCGAAACGTAGGCATTGTTATTCAATCTATTATCTGTTGCAGGCACTAAACCAATAACGTAAATTGGTAGTTTAGCTTTCGCGATAGCAAACATACTTCCAGCAACAGCGGCCGCGCCACTCATATCGCATTTCATATTGTTCATAAAATCGCCGGTTTTTATATTTAAACCTCCTGTATCGTAAACCACACCTTTACCTACAAAAATTATCGGCTTTTTGTTTACTGCATTTTCAGGTTTCCATTCAAAAATTGAAAAAGTTGGAGGGTCAATACTTCCTTTATTTACAGCAAGTAAACCGCCCATTTTGAGCGCTTCTATTTTGCTTTTGCCAAATATTTCCACTTTTGCTCCGGCATTTTTGGCAAGTATCTCTATCTCTTTAGCCAACTGAGGAGCGTTCATATAATTTACCGGCTCGTTAACTAATGTTCGTGCAGCTAAAGTAGCCTCAGTTATAATATTTAATTCTTCTATTTGTGCTTCGGTAACTTCTTTATTTTGAAGAAAAACACTTTGTAACGTATTGAATTTAGCTTCTTTATCGGTTTTATATTTGTTAAATTGATAATTTGCCAATGCCAATCCTTCGGCGAAAGCCAGACTTTCATCAGCCTCAAATGATTCAGAATGAATGCCCACTGATTCAAAACGAGCATCATTAAAAATACCTACATATTTGTCGGCTAAAACTCGAAGGCTTTCAATAAAATGAAAATGATTCTCTTTTTCTTTTACTATTTCAATAAAATCCCAATGCGTGAAACGATTAAAAGAAAAGGATGTTTTTTTATTATTTTTCGATTCATTTTCAATAAATGCCAATTCATTATATGAGAAAACCCTTGCATTTATATCGTCAAACGATTTAACCAAATATAAAAAATCAATATCGGTTTCAATTGTCTTTGTTTTGTGAATAGTTGTGTACATTATTATGTTGGTTTTATTTTAAGAATGCAAAGGTAATGAAATTCAGTTTCCTACTCGGATGCTATTATACAGAAAAAGGAGATTTCCCCATTTTATCTTTAAACGTATAAATTTTGCGAAAATGAAAATTTTCTTATTTTTGTTAAGCATTAAAACGAGAAAAGATGACCGAAGAATCGAAAATGATATTGGACGATGCAAAAGAAAGTATGCAAAAAGCTATTGAACATTTGGAAAATGCCTTTAAAAAAATACGTGCCGGGAAAGCGAATCCACAGATGTTATTAGGCGTAAAAGCTGATTTTTATGGATCTATGACTCCAATAGAACAGATGTCGAATATATCTACGCCTGATCCGCGTCAGATTACCGTTCAACCATGGGATAAAAGTACTTTGGGGGCAATAGAAAAAGCCATTATGAATGCTAATTTGGGTTTTAATCCTCAAAATGACGGTGAACTTGTTAGAATTACAGTTCCTCCTTTAACAGAGGAACGTCGTTTGGATTTGGTTAAATCAGCGAAAAACGAATCTGAACTGGCAAAAATAAGCATTCGAAATATTCGCCGAGCCGGTAAAGAAATGGCCAAAGCATTGAAAGACGAAGGTATTTCAGAAGACGAAATTAAAGATGTAGAAGATGAAATTCAAAACCTAACCAATAAATACACAGCCAAAACCGATGCTCTTTGCTCTGAAAAAGAACAGGAAATTATTACAATCTAGCATGCATTAAAAATATGGGTTTTTAAGCTGGGAAAGAGGCTGTCCAAAAGGCCTTTGTGTACCTTCGTGTCTCCTTAGTGCGACTTTGTGGTAAAACATAAATATCTGAAACACAAAGGATCACAAAGTTCACACAAAGGGACACAAAGCAAATAATAAGGTTTATTCCAGCTTTTTAGCAGCCTCTATTTATTGAACTGCAAAATAGGCTTCCAATTCTGCAAGAGTATCTTTCCCGGTTTCAATATCGTGTACAATATCGCCCTGATGCAAAATAACTATCCTCTTGCATACTTCAGTAACATGATTTAAATCATGACTGGAAATCAACATTGTCATTTGATATTTATCCTGCAATTCTTTTAATAATTTTTTCAAGCGAAACTGAGTACTTGGATCCAAACTTGAGAAAGGCTCATCAAGAATTAAAACTTCCGGCATACTCATAATAGCAGCCGAAATACCTATTTTCTTTTGATTTCCCTTTGAAAGATCTCGAATATATTTTTTCTTGCCCAAAATTTCATTATTGAAAAAATCCATGAAAGAAATCATAAATTCATCTATTTCCTGCTGCGTGAGTTTGTTAATTTTCCCTACAAACTGAAAATATTCTTCAGGAGTTAAATAATCAATCAAAAAACCTTCATCCAGATATGAACCTGTATATTCTTTCCAATGTTCCGAGCCTGCTGTTGCAATTTCTTTCGATAATATTTCGCCACTATTGGCTCTAATCAAATCAAGTATTAATCGGAAAAAAGTGGTCTTTCCTGCGCCATTATTGCCAACAAGACCAAAACTTTCGCCTTTATTAATTGTTAATGTCGGTATATTTAAAACAGTTTCTCCACTGTAAACTTTTGTTAAATCTTTTACTTTTATCATTATGTTGATTTTTTTATTTTAAATATTATTAGCCTTTTTGTCGATATCCTTCAGCAATTTCATAACGTCTTTTTTGAAAATTCTTAACTGCCATTTTAATAAGGCTTTGATTGAAGAGCAGACCAATAACGCCCAAACCACCAAGTGTTAAAACAGCAGGAACAAATCCAAAAAAGGCACTTACAGGCCAATATATTAAGGCCGGTACTGCTAATAAAGGTATCACTAATACAAAATTATTTGCACCTACACCCTGATAGTTCATCATAGCGCCTTTACCCAAATCCATTCGTTTTTTATTGAATGAAGCCATAAATAATAACAAAGGAGCATTTACACCTATATTATAAAACAGTGCAGCGAAATTTATCCAGAAAATCTTCATTCCAAAATACATATAAGGAATAGTGAAAAAGTATAATATTAATGTGGGAATAACCAATAAAAAATATTTGGCTTTAAAGTAATCTTGTATTCCGATATTGGAACTCAGAATAAAATCGAAATGAGTACTTTCCCAAGCCATAAGGTATTGACCATAAGCAATCAGGAAGCCGCCGGTAACGAAAATTCCTACAAAAACTAAGAGTCCTGTCGTTTCTTTGTACATTTCTTGTGGGTAAAAGAATAATCCATAAAGCAAGAAAAATGGGATAAGGAAAGCAACAGATTTTGATCGCTTATTTCGTAAAATTAGTTTTATTTCACCTAAAACCAACTCGCCTGTTTTGCCAAAATTTTGTAAAAGATTAAGTTTTGCAGATAATTTTTCGCCTTCTGTTTTCTTTGGAGATAAATCATCTAAGTAACTGTTTTTGCGAATCATACTTAGATTCCAAAAAACAAAAAACAAAGTTGAGATTAGTGGCAGAAGAACCCATAACCAATTGGAATTTAGCTGTGTAAAATACCAAAGTGAAATTTTTGAAATAGAAAACAGATCAAATTTATCTAAAGCTATTAATAAGGTAATTCCACCAATTAAAAGCAAGATGAGTTTTGGATTTAGGGTGAACTTTCTTTTAAAATAAATGAGTTTAAAATTGGAAGTTAACTCAAACAAATAAATTGCCGCAAACCATATAAATGCCTGAAAACCACTAAATTCTTCTGTCATATAACCCAATGCGAATGGCAGAAATAAAAGTATTGGAGTAAAATTAAAAAAGCTTGTCAGCGATTTGAAAAGCATAAACCAACCAATTGTGCTTCGCTTAATTCTAAGATGGAGATAAGGAATAATTTCCATAGCCGGAAGGCTTTGCAGGAAAAAGCGCATCAAAAATGTAAAAATAAAATAATAGATTAGGATTTTAGAAAGCGTAACATCTGCATTCGCATCTTTTACTACGTCTTCTAAAACTTTATCAAGAAAAATGCCAAGCATTAATAAATACACTAACATAATTACCATAAAAAATCCGATAACGATATTCAGCGCAATATTTTTTTGCCAAATGCTGGAACGGATTTCCTGTTTCCACTGATGCTGTATAAACCATTTAATCATATTTGAGTATTTTGACCAAAAATAGCTTTTTTCGTTTATGTACAAAAACAGAAAGTGTTAAAGCATTACTATTTTTTTAACAGGTTGTGAACATTTTAGCTCCGGCCGTAGTCAGGGTTTCATTCCAAGTGAAGCCCTAACTAGACTACATATCTAAGCAGAGAATTTTGTATCTTTGATTACGTTCATTCTAAAAAAAACAGACGATCCATTTTAAATCCATCGAATTTGATGGGTTTAAAATAATCAAAAGCAAATCAAATATTATGGCAAAAATAAATGTAAAAGATACCAAGATTACCATTATTTCAGTTGCAGAAAAAGATTATATCTCATTAACCGACATGGCAAATGCAAAAATAAGTGCAAGTCGTGCGGCCGATATTATTAAAAACTGGTTAAGAAACCGATATACTCTTGAATTTTTAAGCACGTGGGAATTAATAAACAATCCCAACTTTAAAGTGGTCGAATTTGACCACTTTGGTTTTATATATGGCGAATTCGCCATAATTAAACGAATTTGATTTCAAAAATAGATTTTTATTACATAAAATAGGAAGGGTTTAACGAATTAAAAATATTATTATCATGACAAAGAGCAAGAAAATAGATGTGCAAGGCATTGGGGTGTCAATTTATACTGAAAATGAGAATGAGTATATTAGTTTAACCGACATTGCACGCTACAGAGATGCAGATCGAAGCGATTATATACTGCAAAACTGGATGCGAAATCGCAGTACCATAGAATTTATTGGTCTTTGGGAGTTATTCAATAATTCGGATTTTAATTCCATCGAATTCGATGGAATTAAAAACATGGCTGGTTCAAACAGCTTTGCTTTAACACCAAAAAGATGGATTGAAGCCACTAATGCAAAGGGGATTGTATCTAAAACAGGACGCTATGGCGGTACTTTTGCTCATCGCGATATTGCTTTTGAGTTCGCTTCTTGGTTAAGTGCCGAATTCAAATTTTATCTGATTAAAGAATTCCAGCGCCTCAAAGTAGAAGAACAAAAACTTTTAGGTTGGTCGGCAAAGCGTGAATTGGCAAAGCTAAATTACCATATTCATACCGATGCTATAAAACATAATCTCATACCAAAAGAACTTTCAGTAACTCAAACATCAATTATCTATGCCAGCGAGGCAGATGTTCTGAACGTAGCCATGTTTGGTATTACCGCAAAACAATGGCGAGAAGCAAACTCAGATTTAAAAGGAAATATTCGTGATTATGCAACAATAAATGAATTGATTTGCCTTTCGAATATGGAAAACCTAAATGCTGTATTTATTAATGAAAAACTGCAGCAAAACGAGAGACTTATAAAATTAAATCAAATTGCTATTCAACAAATGAGAATTCTTCAAGAAGTTGAAAAACGGAAATTATTGAAATAAAAAAATACTGATTTTTTAACAGTTTGTCAACATTTTTGCACCGGCTTTAGTTAGGGTTTCACTCCAAGTAAAGCCCTGACTCTTAAGTTTGGCTAATTAGTCAGGGCTTCACTCAAAGTGAAGCCCTGACTAAACTCTAAATCCCTGACTAAAATCACGAGGAGAATTTTTATCTTTGTTCACGATTAAAAAATTTATGGAGCGAATAACCCTTTTTGCAGAACTCATTTTTCCTCTTCCTATCGAAGGTACTTTTACTTATCGAATTCCTTTGGAACTTAATGATAATGTGCAGGTTGGAATGCGTGTTGTGGTGCAATTTGGTAAGAAGAAAGTTTATACCGCTCTAGTTCGCTCAATTCATCAAATTCCGCCTCAAGCTTATATTCCAAAATATATTTTAGCTGTTCTTGACGAAAAACCGATTGTTAATCAAATACAATTTTCTGTTTGGGAATGGATGGCCGACTATTATATGTGTACTTTGGGTGAAGTAATGAATGCAGCACTTCCGAGAGCTTTAAAATTGGCCAGCGAATCAAAAATAGTGCTAAATCCAGAATTTGATGGTGATTATAAAAAACTAAACGAAAAGGAATATCTGATTGTAGAAGCTTTGGAAATGCAAAATATTCTTAGCCTTTCCGATGTAGAATCTATTAGCGAGTACAAAAAAGTGTATCCACTCATCAAAACACTAATTGAGAAAAAAGTAATTTTGCTTGAAGAGGAATTGAAAGAAAAATATATTCCTAAAATAGAAACTTATGTTCAATTAACTGAAGATTATCAGAATGAAGAAACGCTCAAAAAGCTTTTCGATAATTTAGAAAAAAGAGCATTTAAACAGCTCGAAGTTTTGATGGCTTATCTTAAAGAACGCAAAAACTGGTCGGATAAGTTTCCTGAAATAAAAAAATCGATTTTGATAAATCAAATTGAAAATGGAGCTCCAGCTTTTTCTGCTTTAGAGAAAAAAGGGATTTTCATTTCGATATTGAAAAAAGAAAGTCGTTTGTCAAGCGTTGACGCTGAATTAGATGCATCAAGTATTGTGCTTAACCATGAACAAGCTGATGCTATATTACAAATCGAAAATATTTTTTCTGATAAAAAAACCTGTTTGCTTCACGGCATAACGGGTAGCGGTAAAACTGAGATATACATCAAGCTTATTGCTCAAACCATTGCTGAAGGTAAACAGGTATTGTATCTTTTGCCTGAAATTGCACTTACTGTGCAAATAATCAATCGTTTAAGTCTGTATTTTGGAAAAAAAGTTGGCGTTTATCATTCACGCTATAATCAAAACGAACAGGTTGAAATTTGGAATAAAGTTTTAGACAAGGACAATGTTTTAGACGATTCCTACGAAATTATTTTATCAGCACGGTCAGGATTGTTTTTGCCATATTCAAATCTGGGCTTGATAATAGTTGACGAAGAGCACGATACTTCTTATAAACAGAACGACCCTGCACCACGCTATCATGCTCGTGACGCAGCACTTGTACTTGCTAATTTACACGGAGCCAAGGTTTTACTTGGCACTGCAACACCTTCAATCGAATCGTATTATAATGCAAAAGGTGGAAAATATGGCTTAGTCAATCTAATGAAGCGTTTTGGCGAAAGCAGATTACCCGAAGTTCTTGTTGCCGATATTAAAGTGGAAACGCGCCGAAAAATGATGCGCTCGCATTTTTCTTCTTTTTTGCTAAAACATATAGAAACGGCGCTTGAAAATAAAGAGCAAATAATTTTATTTCAAAATCGCCGTGGTTTTGCTCCGCGATTAGAATGTGAGATTTGTAATTGGATTCCTGAATGTGTTAATTGCGATATCAGTCTTGTTTATCATAAACAACATAACCGACTAAAATGTCATATTTGTGGTTATTCAACTACTGTACCAACAAAGTGTGGAAGTTGCGGAAGCAATGATGTAAAAATGCATGGATTTGGTACTGAGAAGGTTGAGGAAGATTTGGCCATTATTTTGCCGAAGGCGAAGATAAAACGAATGGATTTGGATACCACACGAAGCAAATATGCTTACGAGGAGATTTTTCGCGATTTCGAAGAACGGAATATCGATATTCTTATCGGAACACAAATGGTAACCAAAGGTTTGGATTTCGATAATGTTGGAATTGTAGGCGTGCTCAATGCCGATAATATGTTGAATTATCCTGATTTTAGAGCATTTGAAAGAAGTTTTCAAATGTTGGTTCAGGTAAGTGGGAGAGCAGGCAGAAAAAATAAAACAGGCAAAGTAATTATTCAAACTTTTAGTCCATATCATTCTGTAATTCGCTATGTTATCGATAATAACTATAAAGAAATGTACGAAAGTCAGATTTTAGAAAGACGTAATTTTCATTATCCACCGTTCTATCGATTGATAAAATTTAGTTTAAAACACAAAGACTTTCATTTGCTAAACAATGCAGCTCAGGAATTTACGGCTTTATTACGAAAAGAATTTGGCGCATCAGTTTTAGGTCCTGAATATCCAATGGTTTCGAAGGTTCGGGGTTTGTTTGTAAAAGATAGTTTGTTGAAATTGCCAAAAGACAAATCGAATGCGCAAATGAAAATTATAATTAAAAATTGTATAGCTCAGTTTCGTGAACTTGGGATTTATAATTCAGTGAGATTAGTTATTGATGTTGATCCTTATTAATAAGTATTTGAATTTTAAAAATTTATTTAATCTGAAAAATAATAATGCCACCAAAACTCCAAAATCCACCAAAAGCTTGTATAAAGATGTTACCGCACATTGAAATAAAAATCAATTTAACTTGACTTAGCATAATTATTGTACGTATATTTGTACAATTATACGTACATTAAAAAATAAAATTATGTTAACAACAACAATTTCAGACTTTCGAAAAGATATAAAAAGATATCTCGACAGTGTAACAAATAATTTTGAAACTCTGATAATTAATAGAGGAAAAGATACTGGTGTTGTAGTTATTTCTCTGGATGAATATAATTCATTATGTGCAACTCAACACGAATTATCTTCTAAATCAAATGAAGAAAGACTTGATTCTGCAATTGAAAAATTAAGAAAAGGACAATCATTTCAAAAAGAATTATTAGGTCAATGAAATACATATTTGTAGATGAGTCCTGGGAAGATTATTTGTATTGGCAAAAAACCAATAAAAAAATATCGAAAAGGATAAATGAACTCTTAAAAGAAATTTCTAGAACCCCATTTTCTGGTATTGGAAAGCCAGAACCTTTAAAGTATAAATATAAAGGATTTTGGTCAAGAAGAATTGATGGTGAACATCGTTTGATTTACCAAATTAAAGAAGATGAAATTCTAATAGCAAAATGCAGGTTTCATTATGACTAAAAACGAAAACAACGTGCGTAAACAAAGGCTTCGTTTGCCGTTAATGCACATATCCGAAACCATTGTTTTTGGTGTAATTATTTGTTTTTGTACCTCAGTTGACCGATTGAGGTAAAAAATGAATTAAGAAATTACTTAAAAAAAATAAATAAAATGAAAAAAAGAATAATTTTACTAAGCGCAATAATACTGACAATCAGCGTTATAGCTCAAGAAATGTATATTTTTAGCGAAAATGAGCGTCCGCAACTCACTCATGCTGGTGCAGAGCATTTAGCTTCTTTGGCATTCCATTGTATTCAAACAGAATATCCAAATAAGTTGGGCCATGTAATTGCCGATGCTTCACAAGTGCGCACACCATACGATTTACATCCTGCATTTTACGGTTGTTTCGATTGGCATTCATCTGTTCACGGACATTGGATGTTGGTTAAACTTCTAAAGCTTTTTCCTGAAATGGAAAATGCAGAAGCCATAAAACTTGCAATCGACCAAAATTTAAGCGCGCAGAATATTTTAGACGAAGTGGAATATTTTGGCAGTAAATTAAATATGTCTTTCGAAAGAACTTATGGTTGGGCATGGATATTTCAGTTAGCCAATGAGTTACATACTTGGGATAATCCTCAGGCTAAAATCTGGCTAAACAATTTACAACCTTTGGTCGATCATTTAAGAAATAGTTTAATCACTTATTTGCCAAAACAAACTTATCCAATTCGTACAGGAGTTCATCCAAATACTGCTTTTGCTTTGGGTTTTGCCTTCGATTATGCTGATTTAGTTAATGATTCGGAATTCAAAAACATTCTGATTAAACGTAGCAAGGATTATTATTTCAACGATAAAAACTATCCTGCTTATCTCGAACCCAATGGCACCGATTTTTTTTCGCCGGCTTTGCTCGAAGCTGATTTAATGTATCGTATTTTAGATGCGAAATCTTATGCAGATTGGATGAAAGATTTTATGCCAATAATTTCAGAAAATATTCTGAATCCAGCAATCGTAAGCGATCGGGCTGATTTGCAATTAGTTCATCTCGATGGATTAAATCTAAGCAGAGCATGGTGTATGTTAGGTATTGCCAAACATTTGGGAAACAACAACCCACAGAAAAAGCAATTGATAGAAGCTGCCGAAAAACACCTTAAAGATGCGCTTCCAAATATTGCCAGCGGTGATTATGCCGGAGAGCATTGGCTGGCTAGTTTTGCGGTTTATGCTTTGAGTCGGTAGCCTTTTTAATGAATTTAGAAAGTAATATCCGTCCAAAGTTTGAATTAGTAATCATACACTTCAACGCATCTCGAAGCTCAATTTAAATATAGAAGGTAACAAAATAAAATGATCATAGCTTTAATGCGCAATGGGTATAATTTATATTTCCTTTCTCTCTCTTTTGTTTTCCTTTTCACAAATAGTTGGTTTTGCTGTAAGGTATTGAAAGACTAAATATTGCAGCATAAACCCTATAAACAAAGGATTTACGCTGCAATATTTCTAATATCATTATGATAAGAACCTCAAAAGGAGCAATAGCATTAAAACTATAAATAATGCAATGCCTGTTATCTTTCCTCTATTTTTGTTATAAAGTTTCATAATTTATAAATTAATAATGTAGTATGTAAATATAGTAATTATTACTATAAGTGTGATTAACCTAATTGGCCCTGCTTTATATTTTAAAAAATACTTCATTTGTAACATATTAGAGCTCTGCACAATCTGCTAAACAAGCAATTTGAAAAGAAATAGCCAAAAAATCCATCAATGGAGAAGGTCCATCCGATGCTGCAATTGCAATAGCCCCAATGGTGCAAGATGCTGCGCACCAAAATCCCTTCATGCCAATATATGATGGTTCATATTTACCATTTACTGGATTATAGATCATCTCAAAGGTTTCAAAAACCGAAGGATCATTAACGTTATATACAGTTACCTTATTTGTATAATCACTAAAATCAATATAAATCGCACTTGATTCATCAGAAAGCCCAATATATCTCCCAATAACTTCTTCATTATCAATTATTGGAAAAGTGACTCCACTAATACTTCTCGAAGATGATTTAGAATTCCTTACAACGTCCTCACCCTTTTGAATATTAGCGATACTTATTTTATTTGATAGATGTGGAAAAGTTGATTTAAATGTAGCGAACTCAGTGTCGACAGATTGGACAATAAGCTCTTCTTTCACTGAATTACAACCTACAAAAAGGAGTGTCAATATTAATAATCCTAGTACATTTTTATTATAGTTTTCATTTGTATTGTTTTTTAGATTTAAAATAATTTTTGTCAATTCCTGCGAGGTTTATTACTTTTGTAACAATATCCTCTGTTTGTTAAAAGCGTTTATTTCATAGGCGTTGTGTTTAATTAAAAATGTTGTGTGCAACACTTTATTTTTAAAAACCTTTTTAGCAAATGGGGGTTTTTTTATATGCTCTTTTTGAAAAACTGATAGCAAAGAAAACAGTTCTCACGGTAAAAAAATTACCGTTTACCGTTTTAGTATATATTTTTTTGATTTCCTGCAATAATCAATTTCATTTCCGTACACTCTTAGCATATTAATCATGCTTCTGACTGTTTTTTCATTACAAGAAAATTGTCTGGCTGTTTGTTCAGTAGAATGGACAATTCCTTTTTCGACTAAATCTAATAAATAGGTTAAGTGTTCCTGATAAGCTTTAAAATTCATAATGCGTTAATTTATGAGTAATTAATTTAAGTTGGCTTTTGTTGTTAATTCAGCAAATGCAATCAGCTTATTAATGGTAAAATATGCAAAAACATTACCCTCAAAATTCAAATATTTTTCATTTATTATTCATTTGGCTTAAAGCCAATGTTTTAGAACATAATATTTCAGTGATAAAACAAACTTATTGAGGTATAAAGCAAATTTGTTGAGCTTAATATCGCCAGCGGCAATTATGCAGGAGGGCATTGGTTGGCTAGTTTTGCGGTTTATGCTTTAACACGTCCTTGAGTTTTGCTTTTGTTCAATTGCTTTCTCTTAATATTTTGAAAAGAATGCTAAAAATTAGCTACTTTTGCGAGCATAATTCACTAGAATGAAAGAGGATAAACAAACCAACAACGACAAGCCAAAAAGAAAAAGATTACGTGTAGATCCTGAAAAGATTAAATTGCAAACGCAAAGGAAAGATGATGAATTAATTCGTCTGAACAAATACCTTGCACATTCGGGTGTTTGTTCGCGAAGAGAAGCCGATAAACTAATTACCTCAGGACAAGTAAAAGTTAACGGGGTTATAATTAGTGAATTAGGCTATAAAGTTCAGGCAAGCGATAAAATTGAATACGGCAGCAAAACATTGCATCGCGAGCAATTAGTTTATGTTCTGCTTAATAAACCCAAAGGTTTTATTACTTCACTCGACGATCCATTTGAACGAAAAACGGTTATGTCGTTGGTTGAGAATTCTGTGAAAGAACGAATTTATCCTGTCGGTCGCCTCGATAGAAATACTACCGGATTACTTCTTTTTACCAACGATGGCGAAATGGCCAAAAAGCTCACTCATCCAAGTCATAAAATTAAAAAGATTTATCATGTAGTTTTGGATAAAGCCTTGACAAAGAATCATTTCCTTGCAATTTCTGAAGGAATTGAATTGGAAGATGGGCCAATAAAACCCGATGCAATTGCTTATGTTGAGAATAGTGAAAATCGAAAAGAAATAGGAGTCGAAATCCATTCCGGTCGAAATCGTATCGTTCGACGTATTTTCGAACATTTTGAATATAAAATTATAAAACTTGATAGAGTTAAGCTTGGCGGACTTACTAAAAAAGATTTAGCACGAGGACAATGGCGCTATTTACTTCCTGCCGAAATAAATATGCTTAAAATGCTTTCGTGATTCTGATTTTTATTGGTAGTATTTCCTTTGCGTCCCTTTTCCCCAAGGGATACCTTTGGTAGTGCTTCCTTTGAGCTCCTTTGTGGTATAGCTATTACACGGAGCTACACAAAGAAAAAGCAAAGCAGCACAAAGCAATCTTAAAAAAAACTTAAAGGATCTCAAAAAACACTTAACAAAATTTAACGACACTTTTTTTTGGAAGTCCGACTAGCAGTATATCTTTGCGCATAAATTTTAATATTATGATACAAACAGATATTCGTGAATTGAATGAAAGGATTCGTTTAGAGAGTTCGTTTATAGAAGTGCTTTCTAAAGAGATGGATAAGGTAATTGTAGGACAGAAACACATGACCGAAAGCTTGTTAATAGGTTTGCTATCAAATGGTCATATTTTGCTTGAAGGAGTACCTGGCTTAGCTAAAACATTGGCCATCACAACATTATCAAAAGCTATCGATTCCAAGTTTAGCCGAATTCAGTTTACTCCAGATCTTTTGCCTGCCGACCTTATCGGTACACTAATTTATTCTCAAAAGAAAGAAGATTTTCAAATTAAAAAAGGTCCGGTTTTTGCCAATTTTGTGTTGGCAGATGAGATTAACCGTTCGCCTGCAAAAGTTCAAAGTGCACTTCTCGAAGCTATGCAAGAACGTCAGGTAACAATTGGAGAGGAAACGTATAAACTTCCCGATCCTTTTTTGGTTATGGCAACTCAAAACCCAATCGAACAAGAAGGAACTTATCCTTTGCCCGAAGCTCAGGTTGACCGTTTTATGTTAAAAGTTGTTATTACTTATCCTAAACAAGATGAGGAAATACTCATTTTACGTCAGAATATCAATAATACTTTTGCAATTATTGATGCAGTTGTAAAACCAGCAGATATTATTCGTGCTCGTGAAGTTGTTCGAGAAGTGTATATGGATGAGAAAATTGAAAAATATATTACTGATATTGTTTTTGCTT
>CAZTST010000012.1:2312-25718 GCA_964616585.1 uncultured Draconibacterium sp. | reverse complement strand
TCAAAATTTTTACTAGTTGTCTCTCCACTAACTAATTGAATATTTTTATAATTGTTAATCACTGTCTTGTGCGTATGCCCAGATATGTATGCTAAAACATTGTTTTGTAAAAATAATTTTAACAACTCCTGCCTTTTGATTAGGGAAAAATTAAAATAACCCTCTTCTTCTTCGGGAAACTCAGTATATAAAGGATAATGTCCAATAATGATTACAGGATATTGTTTAAAGCCTTGATTATTAAGCGTTTCTTTAAACCAGTTATTATGTCTTTCTGATTCATTCTCCACATTGACTTTCCACAATTGAGTATTTGTCACAATAAATGAATATCCTTCATTTTGAAATTCGTAATAATCTTTTCCGATAGTTTTTCTGTAATAACTAAGTGTTGTGTCATTAGGAATATTTCCTACATCATGATTTCCCACAGCGCAATAGCAAGGCATTTTAAAACCAGCTTTAATTTTTTTAAAATCCGAAAAGGAACTATCGTTGGGATTATTAACAAGATCACCACATATAATAACAAAATCAGGATTAAGTTCGTTTATTTGTTTTACTGCCAGCTTGAACGATTTTAAATCGTGTTCGTAACCGCCCATTCCTAATTGAGTATCACATAATTGAACAAAAGAGAAAGGTTTTCTCTCTCTTTCTGTACAGGAAAAGTTGAATACAAGAAATGCAATTATTATATATTTATTGAATCGTAAAACCATTTTTTTATATAAAATATAATGTTCAGACTATGTGCAGTGGCGCCAAACGAAGATGATTCTTTTTCGGGCGGCAAGATTGATAAGGAATCGTCGAGAAACCCAAGCTCCTGTTCCGTCAGCTGATGATCCTCTATTACATACGAGGGCATTGCACCTTTTATTTTAATTTTGCATTTATGTCTTTTAGTTGTTTTGCAAATCCTTCTTTCCTAAGTTCTTTATTTCTTTTATCAACAGCTTCATCCAGTGAGTAAAAAATTATTGCTTTAACTATTGGGAGATATATTTGACATTCTTCCTCTTCAAGTTCGTGCACCCCCTTACTTAAGATTCCATACACATATGAATTCTCATTGAAGTAGTCAGGTAAGAATTCTTTGACGTAGTCGATTTTGTCTCCCATTCTTTTTTTTCTAAAATCAGCTTCTTCTATTTTGTCTTCAATACTAGAATTAGTGAAAGCCTGTAAAATTATATCCTCAAATATTCTTCTATAATAAAGGAATGCCGCTATAGCATAGCCATAAGATTCTAACTGAGAAGCTTTTGCTAACTCCTTTAATTTTTCTTTATTAAGCACCTTCTTGTATTTATTGAAATTATCAATAACTGAATCGTATTTGGATGGGTATTCAGCAATCTTTACAAGATTATCTCCATTTAGATAGAAACCATATAGTAATTGATGCTCAGGATTAGCACTACATCTGAATGTTTTGTATAAACTAGGCTTATTCGATATAATAATTTTTGGATAAAGAGCATTTGATACGGACGATGAATCGTACCTGCCGCTGTCTGGAGCAAAGATTCTTTTAGCTTCGCACTCTGTACAATAAACTTCTACTCTTTCGCTAAAAGCTGATATTAGATAATCTAATCCAGACCCTCTTGATTTACCATCTTTTTCAATTTGAATAGCGTTTTCCCATTTGGAGTAAAGGGTTGATTCAAATATAATTTCTTTAATTGTCATTGGTATTATTTTTAATTGGTGCTAGCTTATATGTGACAAAAGTTACCCAAAAATTCAAAATACGAAAGATAAAGTTATATTTTGCACTCATAATTCTTTAATACGTTTAAAACCCTAAAGATAAATCAATTATCTATATAATCAAAAAATAACAAAATATTATTTAGTGTACGAATTGCGTTTTAAGATATATATTCGTATATTTGTCAATTATTCGTAATGCAAATAATTATGCCTGACCAAACTCAAAATATAAAATACCAACAAATTTTAAGTGTAGGAAAGGAATTGTTTTGGAAACATGGCATAAAAAGAGTTTCTGTTGAAGAAATTTGTAAGAATGCACAAGTAAGCAAAATGACTTTTTACAAATTCTTTAAAAATAAGAAAGCTTTAGTATTCGCTATTCTTGATAATACTGTGGGAGTAGCACTAAAAGATTATAAAGAAATTATTGATAAAGATTGTACGTTTACCGAAAAGGTTAACCAAATGCTTAAAATGAAACTCAATGGTACACAAGACATTAGTCAGGAATTTATACAAGACATATATAAAAACCCGGATTTAGGTCTTATGCCATATATGGAAGAGCAAAGCAAAAAATCGTTAGCCATAACTATTGAGTTTTTGAATGACTCACAAAAGAAAGGCTTTATTCGACAAGATGTAAACGTGGATTTTATTCTTTATTTCTTCAATCAAATGTTAGCAATGATAACAGACGCGAATCTGCTTTCTAAATACAAAAAACCTCAAGATTTGATTATGGAAGTTACAGAGTTTTTCTTTTATGGTATTGGTGCAAAACATCTAAACAAATGAAAAGAAAATTACTGATATTTATTATTTTAACATCAATAGTTAGTAATTTTATAAATGCTCAGGACACGCTTATATTCAAAGGACAATTATCTTCATGGATAAATTATAATTCAGAAAACGATTTATCTGTTTGGAGTGGCGGTCGATATATTCCACAACTAAATTATTCATTATCAGCAAAAAACCATCAGCTTTTAGATTTTGAAGTTTCGGCAAATATTTTCGGAAGCGTTGGTTCCAATTTGTCTGATTCTATTTTTACAGATGGACAAATAAAACCTTATCGTACATGGGCGCGTTATTCAGGTAAACAATTTGAAATCAGAGCAGGACTTCAGAAAATCAATTTTGGATCAGCAACAATGCTTCGTCCATTGATGTGGTTCGATGAAATGGATGCTCGAGATCCACTAAATTTAACCGATGGTGTTTGGGGGATTTTAGGTCGTTATTATTTTTTAAACAATGCCAATATTTGGTTATGGGCTTTGTACGGAAATGAACAGCCAAGAGGTTGGGAATTTGCTCATAGAAACAAAAATTATCCGGAATTTGGCGGCAGACTTCAATTTCCTTTCACGCAAAGCGAAATAGGTTTAACTTATCATCATCAGAATATTGACACACGATTGTTGGATAATGAAATAATACAATTGGACAATATTGCAGAAAACAAAATGGGTTTCGATATAAAAATCGATTGGCATATCGGGCTATGGTTCGAAGGTGTTTGGTCTGCTAGAAATGCAGATTTAGGCATACTTAAAAATCAGGAAATGATGACTTTAGGAATGGATTATACTTTTGGCATTGGAAACGGATTGTATTTTGTGTCTGAACATTTAGTTGCCGCCAACGATGAAAAAGCATTTGAATTTAAACAATCTATAAATTTTACTGCAGCTTCTTTAAGTTATCCCGTTGGTTTGTTCGATAATGTAAATGCCATCTTTTATTACGATTGGGCAAATAGCTCAGTCTATAATTTTGTGAATTGGCAGAAACAATTCAACAAAATCAGCATATATTTAATGGCATATTGGAATCCTGAAAATTCTTTGCTTCCAACTCAAAGTAGCTCAACAAATCTTTATGGAGGAAAAGGAATACAGATAATGTTAATTTTTAATCATTAATTTAAAGACATATCAATTACAAATTATAAAAACTAATACCAATGGAAATAATCAAAATTGAAGGAATGACCAAACGCTTTCCGGTGGGAAACGGAGAGTTTACTGCCCTTAAAAACATCAATTTGAATATTGCAGAGGGTGAATTTGTAGGCTTAGTTGGACCGAGCGGTTCCGGGAAAACTACTTTATTGAATATTATTGGATCGCTGGATACGCCTTCTGAAGGAAGCGCTATAGTTATTGGTCAATCTGTTGCTTTGCTGAGCCATAAGCAATCGGCTTTGCTTCGAAACCTTCATTTGGGTTTTATATTCCAAACCTATAATTTATTGCCCGTTTATACTGTTTACGAAAATGTGGAATTTGCTTTACTATTACAAAATCTTTCCGCATCGTTTCGCAAAAAAGCTGTATTGGAAGCATTAGAATGGGTTGGGTTAACAGATAAAATTAAATCGAAACCGGCTCAACTTTCAGGTGGCGAGTGTCAAAGAGTTGCAATTGCTCGTGCAATGGTAAAAAAGCCAAAAATAGTTTTGGCAGATGAACCTACTGCAAATCTAGATTCTAAAAATTCGCATCATATTTTAGAAACTATGCTTAAATTGAACGAAGAGCTTAAAACAACTTTTGTTTTTGCTACGCATGATGAAAAAGTGATGAAATACCTTAAACGAAAAATTTCTTTGGAGGATGGAAAGGTCATCGCTGATGAAATTATGCAAATAGATAAGGTTTTGCATTAAATATTAATCTTTAAATCAAAAAGCTATGTTAGCAATAAAATTAGCATTTAAAAATTTAATAGGCGCAGGTCTTAGAACCTGGCTAAATGTAATCGTATTGTCTTTTGCTTTTGTGCTTATCATTTTTTATAACGGATTGATTGACGGATGGAACAGACAAGCAAGAAATGATACACAAAACTGGGAAATTGGCAATGGTCAGTTTTGGCATCCTGCCTATGATAAGTATGATTATTATACAATTGTAGAGTCACATAAAGAAATTTCAGAGGAAATTCATAATTTAATAAACGAAGATGAATTAACACCTGTACTTATCATTCAAGCTACAATTTATCCTCAGGGGCGCATGCAAGGAGCTTTGCTTAAAGGTGTTGATCCAAATCAAAAGATATTAAAATTACCAACTTTAGATATTCAAAATTCGCAAAATAAGTATGCAGCCATAATTGGTACCGGAATGGCCCAAGCCACTAAATTGAAGGTTGGTGATCAGGTACTTATGCGTTGGCGCGATAAAAATGGGACTTTTGATGCGCGCGAAATAGAGATCGTTTCTATTTTCAATTGCGATGTTCCACCGGTTGATAACGGAACTATTTATATGAGCATTGAAGTTGTTCAAGAAATGACTGATTTACAAAATCAGGCAACTATGCTTGTTTCAAATCTTGAATACGAAAATACAAATCTTGAAGGTTGGGAATATAAAGATTTAGGCTTCCTATTGGTAGAATTAGATAACATTATTGAGGGGAAGAAAGGTGGTGGAATGTTCCTGCAATCTATCTTGCTGATCCTGGCATTATTGGCAATTTTTGATACTCAAGTGCTTTCAATTTTTCGGCGACAAAAAGAAATTGGAACTTATATAGCTCTTGGTTTAACACGAGCTCAGGTTGTTCGAATTTTTACGGTTGAAGGGGCAGCACACAGTATATTGGCAGCTATTG
Organism: uncultured Draconibacterium sp.; assembly: GCA_964616585.1. Taxonomy (GTDB): domain Bacteria; phylum Bacteroidota; class Bacteroidia; order Bacteroidales; family UBA12170; genus UBA12170. The sequence goes on along the minus strand of CAZTST010000012.1, from coordinate 20,360 downwards.
TTGGTGCAATTTACGGAATACCCTTATTTATTTATATGAGTAAAGTAGGAATCTACTATGGGTCAATGGCTAAAACTACCGGATTAACAATGCCTGAGACTTTATATCCTTATTATAGTATTGGATTGATTATCAGCAGTATAATCATAGTTGTTATTGCTGCTACAATTGTCAGTTATTTGCCTGCGCGTAAAATCTCGAAAATGAAACCAACCGATGCTTTGAAAGGAAAGATACAATGATAAGATTTTTATTAAAAGGAATTTTAAGAGACCGTAGCCGAAGCTTGCTTCCTATAATAGTAGTCTCTATTGGCGTTTTTCTTACTATCGTGATGAGTGCTTGGATGAAAGGCATTTTTACCGATATGATTGATATGAACGCCAATTTCACAACTGGTCATGTTAAAATTATGACTCGTTCGTATGCCGAAAACTCTAATCAAATGCCTTTAGATTTAGCAATATTGGGCGTAGAAGAACTTAGCCAAAATCTAGAGAAAGTTTATCCGGATTTGGAATGGGTTTCCCGAATTAACTTTGGTGGTTTGTTAGATGTGCCTGATAAAAATGGCGAAACACGTGCTCAAGGCCCGGCTGCCGGTAAGGCTATCGACTTCTTTAATAATCCTAAAGAAGTGGAACGGATGAACATTCTAAAATCTATCGTAGTTGGTGAAATTCCTAAAAAGCCAAATGAAGCTGTTATTAGCTATGATTTTGCTGAAAAATATGGCGTTAAACTTGGGCAGGAAGTCACACTTTTTGGTTCCACTATGAATGGAAGTATGTTTTTTAAAACATTTACAGTGTGTGGAACTATTCGATTTGGAATGACAATGCTCGACAGAGGTGCCATTTTGATAGATATAAGCGATGCTCAACTTGCTTTAGATATGGAAGATGGTTCTACGGAAATATTAGGCTATTTTAAAGATGGGAAATATGATAAATTAAAAGCAGCTGAAGTAATCAATTCATTCAATGATAAATACAGTTTTGCCAATGATGAGTTTTCGCCTGAAATGTTTAAGCTGGAGCAACAATCAGGACTAGAAGATTATTTAGCTATGGCCGATGGAATGGTAGAAATGATGATAACCTTTTTCATTATTGCTATGTCGATTGTACTTTGGAATACAGGACTTTTGGGAGGTTTACGACGTTATACCGAATATGGTGTAAGATTAGCTTTAGGTGAAGAAAAGAGTCATATATATAAAACCATGATTTATGAAGCTATTTTAATTGGATTAATTGGTTCAGTAGTAGGCACAATACTTGGCCTAGGCATGGCCTATTATTTGCAAGAAGTGGGATTAGACTTTAGTGAAATGACAAAAAATATAAATATGATGTTACCTCCAATTTATAAAGCAACAATTTTTCCTGAACTATTTTACATTGGATTTATTCCCGGGCTAATTGCTATGGTTTTAGGCAATGCATTAGCGGGCTTTGCAATTTACAAACGTAAAACTGCTCAGTTATTTAAGGAGTTGGAGGTTTAATAGGGAGTTAGGAGTGTACTAGAGTTAAGAGTGAGCTAGAGTTAGGAGTGAGCTAAAGTTAAGAGTGAGCTAAAGTTAAGAGTGAACTAAAGTTAAGAGTGAACTAAAGTTAAGGGCGAACTAAAGTTAAAACTTGGGAGTGAAAAGTTAGCCGAATTAATAGTATAAAAGCACTGAAAGTGCGAAACATAATAGCCTAGGGTGAAGTGAGGTACGAACGAAACCCTAGGTTAGGAATACATAAATAAAAAGAGCCGCCACGGTGTTAATTATAAACGAAGCATAAAGTACAACGGCGATAATTAGTTTTTAGGAAAGAATGAAGATTTAAAACTAAAGTTAAAAGTTGAATTATGGATAATAAAGAATTTGGTAAATTGCTTGAAAGCAGAACCAAGAAATTTGCAATAAGTATTATTAAGTTATCGGCAAGGCTACCAAATACTACGGAAAGTAAAGTAATTCGAAATCAGGTGACTAAATCAGGGACTAGTGTTGGCGCAAATTACAGAGAAGCAAACAGAGCAAGAAGTAAAGCTGATTTCAAAAATAAAATTAGAATTTCTGAAGGCGAAGCTAGTGAAACGGTGTATTTGGTTAGAAATAATTACTGAAATGAATTGGGCTGAGTCTGATAAAACACAAGTAATTATGACTGAAGCAAACGAACTATTAGCAATTTTCACTTCGATAAGTAAGAATTTGAGATGAAAGATGGGTATTAACTAGAGTTTAGAGTGAACCAAGGATATGAGTGCCTGAAGTTGGAAATGCGAAATAGAATTGAATAATTTTTAACTTTAGTCACTTTTAACTCAAGCTCACTTTTAACTCTAAAAAAAATAAGCATATGAAAAAAATAATATATTTATCTGTTTTAATGATATCAACATTGTCTTTGAACGCCCAAAACGCAGATCAGATAATTGAAAAAGTTGATGCAAATATGTCATCCAAAAATAGGATAGTAGAATCTGAAATGATAATTCAAGGCAAACGCAACAGCCGTATCATTACATCTCTTTCTTATTCTGTTGGCGATAAAAAATCGTTTACGGAGTATTTATCACCCGCTCGCGAGCAAGGAACAAAAATGCTGAAACTGGAAGATAAACTTTGGATATATTCGCCATCAACCGATAGAATCATTCAAATCTCAGGACACATGCTCCGCCAGTCTTTAATGGGCTCCGATTTATCATATGAAGATATGATGGATGATAGGAAACTAACAGAAACTTATACATCGACTATTATTGGACAAGAAATATTGGATGGACGAAATTGTTTTGTGCTGGAATTAAAAGCAAAAGTTGAAGATGTTGCCTATGATTCGCGCAAAATATGGATAGATGCTGAACGATTTGTTCCATTAAAAGAAGATTTATTTGCTAAAAGCGGTCAGCTTCTTAAGCGAACAACTTTATCGGAAGTGAAAAAAATTCAAGGAAGATGGTTTCCTACCAATATGGTTTACAAAGATATGCTTAAGCAAGGAAGCGGAACCGAATTTAGAATTACAAGCCTGAAATTCGATCAGGAAATTCCCGAGTATATTTTTACTAAAGCGGCTTTAAAACAGTAAAAACTTAGGTTGATTATCTTCTTGAATGATTCGTTAACAAGTCCAAAAAATTATATCATTTCTTCAATCTTATTGCGGCATTTGATGCATAGATGCTGGCTTTTTTGATCAATATCTTCGACATAAGTGCTCGATCGCATTACGCAAACAGGATTGTGGCAGTGTATTAGTCCAAAAGTGTGACCAAGTTCATGGATAACTACTTTTGTGAAACGATTAAGCAACAAGGTCTCGTCCTTTTTCATTCCATATTGTTCATTTCTAAGTCTATAGAGTGATGCAATTCCTGTATTGCCTTTGAAAGCAGCCTGTCCAAAAATATATGTGAGGATGGGAATAAAGAGATCTACCCTGAATAAACCAACTTTTTTCACAATTTCGGATGAGGACATTGAATCTATTTCTATCAATAATTTGTTACCATCGTATTGTCTTCGCATTGGATCATAAAATTTACTTATATCAACATGACTTTCTTCAATACAAACTGGATGAAAATATTCTCTTTCTACATCCGCAGCAATTTTTTCGAGAAAATCTTTCTCGAAATGCCCATGAGAGATTAATAATATACTTTGCTTATTCAATTTTAACAATCTTAATGATTTCTTGATTAATAGAAGTTGCTTAATTCAAAATACTAATTTCTAGCTGTCGCTGCATTAACATCAGTCAAAATTTCAGATTGTATTATTTTGAAGGTTCTAAACCGTATTTTTTAATTTTATTGTAAAGAGTTACTCTGTCAACTTTTAATGCTTTTGCTGATCGGGATATATTCCAATTGTATCTAATAAGAATTTGGAGTACATGTTTTTTTTCATGTTCCTCAAGGCTTTCAATAGAATTACTAATTATATTTTTTTCGATTGGAAGATCTTTTAAACGGATTTCCTTATCGTTACCAATAACAATAGCTCGTTCAATCATGTTTTCCAGTTCGCGTACATTTCCTTGATAATCATATTCCCCAAGGCGCTTCATCACTCCCGCATCGATTGCAATAATATCACGGCTCATGGAAGTGCAATATTTTTTAATGAAATAATTTACAAGTACTGGAATATCTTCAATTCTTTCACGTAATGGCGGAACTATGATATTCACAACATTCAAGCGATAAAATAGGTCTTCACGAAATATACCTTCATCCACCATTTTTTTCAAATCCTTGTTAGTGGCACAAATAACTCTGAAGTCGGAAGTAATTTCCTTATTGCCGCCAACCCTTACAAAAGTTTTTGATTCTAAAACGCGCAATAGTTCTATTTGCATTTTGGCAGAAATGGTAGCTATTTCATCAAGAAAGATGGTTCCCCCATCGGCCATTTCAAATCGTCCTTTACGATTGAACATCGCACCCGTAAACGCTCCTTTTTCATGCCCGAATAATTCACTTTCCAATAAACTCTCGGTTAATGCACCGCAATGCACACTAACTAAAGGGAAATATTTTCGTGGAGAGTTTGAATGTATAGCTTTGGCAATAAGCTCTTTACCAGTACCGCTTTCTCCTGTAATAATGACGGGAGAATTAGATTGTGCCACTTTTTCAACTTCCTTAAGAACCTTTATCATTGCTTCGCTGTTGCCGATTAGATCTTCTACATTTTCGAGGGACACAACTTTATTCCTTAAAGCTTCATTCTCTGATTTCAAAGAAATTTGGCTGGCTGCATTTCGAATTAAATGAGAAAGGTCATCGGGATCAAAAGGTTTTGTTATATAATCATAAGCTCCGTCTTTTAGAGCCTGCACAGCTGTAGCCACTGATGCAAATGCCGTCATAATAATAACTATTGAATCTTTATTTAAGGATCTAATCCTTCGGTGCATTTCCATTCCGTCCATCCCTGGCATTTTAATATCAGCTAATATGATGTCAAAATTTTTTGATTCAAGAATTGACAACGCTTGTTTGGCATTTTCGGCACATTCGACGAGATAACCATCATCGATGAACCAGTTGTATAAAGAATCTCTTACTGATTCTTCATCGTCAACAATTAAAATTGAAATGTTTGCTGCCATAATATTTCTTTTTAATTTTTTAGTAAAGGAAAAAGTATAGATATGGATGTTCCTTTTCCAAGTTTTGAATCAACTTCTATTTTCCCATTGTGGCTTTGAACAATGCCATGCACAATAGCTAAGCCCAATCCAATTCCGCTTGTTTTTTGCTTGGCTGAGAAAAAAGGTTCAAAAATATGTGGAATATCTTCAGGGTCAATACCTACGCCATTATCCGATATTTCGAGTTTTATAGTATCTTTATTGGGATTGCTCGTTTTAATAACTATTTCCCCATTCTCCAAAACAGCTTCGAAGGCATTCAAAAGTATGGCAACACAAGCTTGTTTAATTTGATTCTCACCGCAAAGTATTAAATCTTCTTTGGCAGAATAATCGTTAAGAAAGCTGATGTTTGCTATTTTCAATTGGTGTGACATTAAAGTATAAGCATTATTTACTATATTATGTAAGTGTTTGGAATCAAAGTCTTGCTGATCTTTTCTTGAAAATTCAAGCAATCCTTTAACAATATCTCCGCAACGCTTTGTTTCATCTTCAATAATTTTTAAATATTTCAACATTGGAATTTTTACTAGATCATCCAATTCAAGCTTACTTAATTGTTTATAAACTAATTTTGTGTAAGTTAAAATACCGGCCAAAGGATTATTTATTTCATGTGCCACACAGGAGGATAATTTTCCAAGTGATGCGATACGCTCAACATGAATTAGCTCATTCTGCATTTCAGTCAATTCTTCCGACTTTTGCAAGACTTTACTTTCAAGCTGTTGAGACCATTCTTGTAACTCCTTTGTTGCAGCTTGTAGATTATCGAGCATTTCATTAAATGCAGTTGAAACCAACCTCACATCGTTTAATTGATTCGGTTTTAACTCCAGTCTTTTACTTTTATCACCTTTAGAAACAGCTTCGCTGGCTTTTATTATTGCATTTAATGGTCTTTTTATTTTTTTTCTTGCGAAAATCATTAGAAATACAACAAGTAAAAAAGTTGTTAATAATGCTAATACATATGACTTATTAAGGTTTGCATCAAGCTCCTTCAAAGGAATTCTAATAATTAGGGAACCTAGTACTTCATCGCTCTCTTTATGAGCGTGACAGGATGCGGTGTAGCATGATATTTCATTTAAAATAGGTGACCTGATTAATAGATCTCTGTGATTGTGGCCTATGGTTTTCATCGCACATTCGTTATCCAAATCTACAATTCGAAAAGACATCTCATTTTGAGAAAACATGGAATTAATGTCAGAATGGCAATCCTTACAATTAGGGTTGCCATGGGCGATTGTATCGCTAGTAAAGGAGGAATGAACAAGATTATGCTTATCATCATACATATTAACATCTTCAATGCCAGGTATTTTATTAATAATATTAAGCGTATTCCTTAATGCAGTGCGGTCGTTTTCAAGCATGTGTTGATATAAGGCTCCTTCGACAAATAGTCCCACATTATTCCCGCTTTGCTGGATTATATTTTCCATATATTCCTTGTTTACAGATCGAAAAATGGTACCAAACGATAAAAACAGAAAAACAGACAATATAGCTATGATAAAAACTACCTGTCCATAAATCGAAGATTGGAATGTTAAATATTTTTTAATTAATGAACTCATTGTGAAGTTTTTATGTTATGCAAAGTCAAATAATGTTATAGTTTGAGTTTCATATCAATTATATTTTTACTTAAATTAGCCTTTAAACTATAATGTATAGATTTTTCTAGTCTCCAATTTAGTTTTGAAATGTTATCTTCCATTTTACTTTTTTTAATTCTTAACTATAGGTAAAATTACAGATATAGTTGTTCTTTTTCCAAATTCAGAAACTGCTTCAACTTTACCTTTGTGGCTTAGAACAATACCATGTACTATGGCTAATCCCAATCCAATACCACTTGCTTTTTGCTTGGCCGAGAAAAAAGGTTCAAAAATATGCAGAATGTCTTCCGGTGCAATACCCACACCATTATCCGTTATCTCTATTTTTATATAATCCTCATGTGGGTTACTTGTTTTTATCAGGATTTCTCCGTTCTCGAAAACTGCTTCGGATGCATTCAGTAGAATTGCAATAAAAGCTTGTTTTATCTGATTCTCACTACAATTTATTGCATCCCATTTGGCCGAAAAATCTGTGAGCACGCTAATGTTAGCTATTTTCATCTGGTGAGCCAATAACGCGTAAGATTCCTCCAATATTTTATGAAGGTGTTGTATCTCAAAATCGTGCTGATCTTTTCTTGAAAATTCCAATAAACCCTTAACAATGTCACCGCAACGTTTCGTCTCTATTTCAATCACTCTTAAATATTTTAATACCGCCACTTTTTGGGCTTCATCTAAATCGGGTTTACTTAATTGCTTTTGAACCAGCTTAGTATAAGTCAAAATACCCGATAAAGGATTATTAATTTCATGCGCAACAGAGGCTGATAATTTACCCAATGATGCGATTCGCTCAACATGTATTAATTCATTTTGCATTTCGGATAATTCTTCAGACTTTTTCTGGACTTTATATTCAAGTTGTTGCGACCAGTTTTGTAACTCGTTTGTTGCAGTTTGCAGATTATCAAGCATATCATTAAATGCATAGGAAACTATACTCATGTCATGCAGTTGATTAGGCTTAATCTCTAATCTTATATTCTTATCACCTTTAGATACTGCTTCACTAGCTTTTAAAATTGCATTTAATGGATTTTTAATTTGTTTTCTTGTGAACAACATTAAACCCACTACAAGTAAAAAAGTCGTTAAAGCTGCCAGTAGGAAAAAATCTGTAGAAGACTCTTGGATAGCAGCATCAAGATCTTCCAATGGAATTCTTATTACAAAAGAGCCGAGTACCTCATCACTTTCAATATGAGCATGACAAGCGGCTGTATAGCATGATTTATCATTTAAAATAGGGGATCTGATTAATAGAAGTCTGTAATCATAGTTTTTATTGCTCATCTTACATTCGCTATCAATATTAATGAGCCTAAAAGACTTTTGTGTCCTTGGAAACATGGTATTTATTTCCTCATGGCAACCTTTACAATTTGGATTGTCGTGCCCGATGGTATCGGCAGAAAATGAGGAATACACAAGATTGTCATGACTATCATACATATTAACATCCTCAATACCCGGCATTGTATTAATAATATCAATCGTATTTTGTAGCGCGCTTCTATCATTTTTGAGCATGGAATAATATAAAGCTCCTTCAACGATTGACCCAATATTGTTTCCGTTTTGCTGTATGACAGTATTCAAGTATTCCTCATTTACTGACCTGAAAATGATACCAAATGATACAAATAGAAAAAGTGACAATATAGTAATGGTATATACTACCTGACCATAAATTGATGATCGGAATTTAAAATTTCTTTTAAAAAATTTCTTCACGACATTCTTATATTTAGATTTATTAAAGAAAATCATATTATTATATATTTTGATTATATCTTTAACAAACTATACCTAATCATTTAGGTTAAGCAAGATACTAAAAAAATTAATTATTTTACAGACAATGAATTAATCTTTATGATAATTAAAATCAAGAAATTCTATTTGGAAATCTTTCCATATGTCGTTAGGCAGTTCTGAAAGTATATTGTCGCGTAATTCGCCTCCGTCCTGCAATAAAATCATTGAAGGCTCAGATGAAAATTTTCTCATTTGGCCGCCCATTAGAAAATCTTTAAATCTTTCTAATTCTTTTGTCGACCAATTTATCGCATCTTCTGCAAAATAATAAGAATTTGTTTCCGCTTTCCAGCTTGAGGGTTGTATTTTATAAACCCAGCCTTTTTGGTAAGGATCCTCATTTAAGATTTCCGGATTCTCATAAAGCATTGAATTTGTGTGCAATATCTTTCCTGAAATTGGTGAAAATATCCTCAGATGTTTGCCATCCTTATCAATTTCTGTTAGTAAATCTCCTTTGTTGATTATTTCGCCAGGAGTTTTAAGCTTAGTGAATTCTACTTTTCCTGTAAGATGCTGAAGAAAATCATCCAATCCCACTTTTGCTGCTCCCGATTCTTCCAAATGAGCCCAAGTATGATTTTTGTTGTAAAATAATCCTTGGGGAATTCTTAAAATATTGGCAGAAATATTGCCTAATACTTTTTGAATTTGCTTAGAGATTTGTTTGCCAGATACTTTCCAGAGAATAATCAGGGTTAATAAATAACCAATCACAAATAAGTATTCAATTCCCTTAGTATCAAAAATATCTACTCTGCTAAAACCTTCCATGTTTTCCTCCTTTTATTATTATCCATTTTTATTGATTTGATTTCTTTTTCCATGCTTACCCACTTGGGTGATTCTTTATAAACAGGCATTCTTCTAACTATCCACCTAAATACAAGTATTTGTGCAAATATTACTGCAAGACTTACTACTATTTCCATCCAGGTAGGAAAGTGTATTGCATTTCCATACCAATTAAAGGCGAAAGTTGAGATATTGAGTCTGTTTAAAATAATCCCTACAATAGACATTACTGCAGCAATACGAACTATTAACAAATTGAGATGCCTATATCCGTACATAAACAGCACACCAGGTATTAATACAAACCCAATTATCTCGATAAGATACCAGTAACCCCATGGACTATTTAAATAAGCATAATTTTTACCATGTACAAACACTAATACAGTCATTGAGAAATAAACAAATATTGCTACAGAACAAGTTTTAGCCAGACTTAAAACAATATTTTTATGTGAATTTACAAACAAAAATGACATGCTTTTTTTGAATACTCGTTGACTAATAGATTCTAAAATAATCACAAGTGAAAGCCCTGCAAAAATGCTTGAAATGAAGAAAAGAATAGGAATAAACTCTGAATACCATAATGGATGAATCTTTGCCTTGGCCATTAAAAAAAGTGCTCCAAGACCGGATTGATGTAAGGTTGAGAGTGCAATTCCAAAAATAACTACACCTAAGGTTAGTGAAGAAAAGAATTTTCTTTGTCGTTTCAGCCCAAGCCATTCTGTAACAGTCGGGAAAAATTCAATAAATAGTGAGCCCATGTAGAGAATAAAATGCCATGCGACTAGAAAGAGAACAGAACTTATTCCAAATGAGTTGCCAATTATTGGGTTTATAACTTTCCAAGGACGTCCTAAGTCAAGCAAAAGAGCTCCGGCATAAAATATATAGGCAAGGAGAGCGTAAAGCACAGTGGCTCTGACGATTGGCCGATATTTTTCCAATCCAAGTATATACACCATAAATGTTACTACAAAAGCTCCGCCTGCAAAAGCTACTCCGGTTATTACATTAAAATTAATCCACAAACCCCAAGGAGAGTCTTGTGATGCATGAATAACTGAACCTAAGCCATTTGCAAAACGAATTATCAAAATAATAATCGCTGCCAGTATGGTAATTCCCGAAATTACATTGAATGGAGTTATAATTTTTCCTTTTGGTTTCAATTCTTGAATAATGAAATTTAAAAAACCTGTGTCTTGTTCGTTCTTCATTTTAGTTCATTTTTTCATTTGCAATTTTATTTTTTCTTTCAAGTATAGAATTATTCAGACCAAGTAAGAATGCCGGCCACAAAACCAAAACGGCAGGCACTGAATAGAGGAAAGTTTTATTATATTCTGGGTACGATGTGCTTCCCAGATCATTTCTAAATCCCAACTCCTCAAAAGGTACTGAAGCAAGATATATTACGCCTGTCCCACCAACTTCATGTTCTCCATAAATGTGATGATTATATTTTTCTGGTTCTGCATATATTCTGGCATTGGAAATCTCAATAAGGTCTCTTCTTTTCCCAAATAGAATTGCTTCTGCAGGGCAATTCTCAACACATTTAGGTATGCTTCCTTCCTGAAGTAGTTCAAAACACATCCTGCATTTTTGAATTTTTGGGTTCGGATTGTCGTACTCGAATTTTGGCATATCAAACGGACAGGAAATCATACATGATCTACAACCCATACATTTTTCTTCACGCCATATAACAGGTCCCTCATCCGTTTTTAGCATAGCTTTGGTAAGACATGCCGATGCACAAGCAGGATTGTTGCAATGATTACATGCATTTCTAATAAATTGTTCCCCTTTTGATGTGTTATAAGAATTTATAACCACACGACTTGATTCATCGGTTTTTCGTACTACCCCTGATTCCGGTGCTCCTGTTGGATCAGGTAGTGCATAAAGCTCCGCACAGGCGTATTCACAACTCTGACAGCCAACGCAAAGTGTTGAATCAAATAGAATTCCATAGAATTCAACATCATCCTTTTTTTTGTTTGTGGCACCAAAACTCTTTCCAACTGTTAGTGTAGTACCAGCAAGTCCAAGGAATTTCAAAAAGTCTCTTCGTACAATGCTCATTTTTCTCATTTTTTAATTAAAAAAACTTGTTCTTAATTGGTTTGTTTATATTGATGTGTCAATAAAATTAGTTTGAAAATCTTCCCAAACTTCCGGTTCAAGATTTGCTAGCACGCCATCCTTTAATTCTCCGCCATCCTGAAGTACACTATAAGCATATTCTTCTGTATTAGCCTTTAGAGTTATTGCAAGGAAATCCTTTAGTCTGGAAAATTCACTTTTCAACCATTCTTTATATTTTTTATCCATGATTAAAAATTGAATTTCTCTTAACCAATTTGTTGGTTCAATCATATATACCCAACCATCAGAATAGGGTGAAGAATTTATTATTGCTGTATTGGTAAGAAGTGTTTCGTTTTGCGCTTTAACTGTTCCAGAAATCGGGGCATTAATGTGTAACTGTTTCCCTTTGTGAATTATGGAAAGAAGTTGTTCTCCCTTTTTAATCTTTTTCCCCGGATTTTTCATCTTTATTTGAGTCAGTGTTCCGGTGATATGCTGTAGAAAATCATCAATTCCAATTCTTACAATCCCATCCTTTTCCATAAAAGCCCAGGTATGAGTTTTGTCGAAATACAGTCCTTTAGGGATTACTATAGAGTTCTCGTCAAAAACAAGTGGATAAATTGAGGCGGCATTCTGAACTGCTGTTTTTTTTTGTGTGCGTTGTACTATCATTTTTGCTATGATAACAGTCGCTATGAATGAAAATAAAATTACAATCAGCGATTTTAAATTTGCATAATCATCATTTGAAGTAATTGTACTTATATCACTATAAAGCAAGATATCTAATTTCCTTTGTCTTTCGTTAAATACGAGTTCAGAATATCCGGTAGGATTCATAAATTGCTGTCCATCAGTAAGAACCCATTTTAAAAACTCTACTTCTATTTCATTAGTAGGTTTTACGTAAGAAACTGCATAAATATCATTAAACAGTGCTTTTGGATATTTCCCAATCCAAACACCACGTGCTAAAACATTCATATCGTCATATATTTTTTCTATATAATCAATTTGCCCATTCCCATTTCTATCTAATGGTAGTAATTTAATATTTTCAACAATGCTTTGATTTCTAGAATCGATAAGGTTTATCATTTTACAAAAACCAATTGCATATGGATCTTTTTGAATTGCCGAAATCAACTCTTTTTCATTTTCTACCTTAATTCCATTAATAGAAATTTTACTTAACTTCAAAAAATTAGCCACTTCTGAATTAATAGATTCATCATTTATCATATAGTAATGAATAGGAATATTTTGCACATTTTCCAATAGAGCTCCCCAATTCTGCATTTCAGAATTCGTGAAAATTTGAGCAAACTTTTCCGGGGAGATGCCTTGCTGATAAATTTCATCTAATAATGGATTCTTTGAACTAATAATTGGTACTATAACATCGCGACCTACAATCACTTTCCAAAAAGGCTCACCATTCAGTCCGGAATATTTTTCATTCGAAATAAAGCCTAAATTTCCTTCGGTGCTAAGAGTTTTAGCTATTGAGGATTCGGGAACTTTAATTACTTCAATATTAAGTTTAGGATTTAAACTTCCAAATTCGTTTGACAACTTGAATGTGAGATTATATAAATCCGGAGTACAATAAACATTTATTGAACTCTCCGTAGCCTGCTTGGATTTATCTTCTGTTATATTGTTTGCATTAACAAAATTCAGAAGCATGAAACCGATTAATAAATAGATACTGTTTTTCATGGCTTTAAGATTTAAGTTCGCTTTTTCTAAATATTTTAAACTCAACGAACGGATTTATATTTGTTTGATTTTTTTATTACAATATACTGTAGTCAATTACAGTGCCAAAGGAGAAAATGGGATCGTAAGATGCTAATAATCAAACCAATAAAAATTATATGTTTAAGAAATATATAAAACAAAGTGTTGAAAATTTAATCACTATATTTTAAATATGCATATAAAGTACTGCTAATCAAGCATTTAGAGATATGTATATTTTTTATACACCCATTGAAATATTCAACAGTTGTTTAAATATTTTGTCGTGAAGTGTTTAAAAAATTCATTAAAATCTTGATTGTTAATAGTATATAAGAGAGTAGGCATAAATTAAATTTTTAGTAAGAGATTTCCACTTCCTTTTTTTCGTAATTTTATAAGCATCAAAAAAATGGAGGGAATTATGCAAATACGATTTGTCTTCTTTATCCTTATTATACTGAAAGCGGGAATTTATTCTCCACTTTTAGGTCAGGATAAATATGAAAAGGAAAGAGCTGATATGGTTAGACAACAGATTGAAGCTCGGGGAATAAAAGACAAAAACACCTTGAAAGCAATGAAAACCGTTGAGCGACATTTGTTTGTTCCTACCGCATATAAAAGCAATGCTTATGATGACAGGCCATTGCCTATTGGTTATGGTCAAACAATCTCCCAGCCTTATATTGTTGCTTATATGACAGAACTACTAAATGTTGGTGAGGGTGCTACAGTCTTGGAAATAGGCACAGGTTCTGGCTATCAGGCTGCTATTTTGGCTGAAATTGTAGGTCAGGTTTACACAATAGAAATTGTTGAAGAATTGGGTCTCTTGGCAAAAGAAAGATTGAAATCATTGAAATACAACAATGTTAAGGTAAAAATAGCTGATGGTTATTATGGTTGGAAAGAACATGGCCCTTTTGATGGCATTGTTGTTACCGCTGCTTCGGAATATATTCCGCCGCCATTAATAAATCAACTTAAAGATGGAGGAAGAATGATTATTCCTGTTGGCACACCTTTTAGTGTACAAACTCTGATGCTGATTGAGAAAAGAGGAGAGGAGATAACAACAATTAGCCTTATGCTTGTCCGTTTCGTTCCTTTTACACGCAAAAAGTGAAATCAATCGGGAAAATATCATTGATTCGTACCAATGTAGCAATTGGTCTTGTTTCTGCCGCAATCATAGCTTTTCAATTGGCTTTGATGCAGATTTTGTCTTATGTTCAATGGTATCATTTTGCCTATATGATTATTTCCATTGCCTTACTAGGATTTGGTGCTGCAGGCACATTCTTAACAATTTTTCGACAAAAGCTTTTGAATAATTATATTCGACTCTTTCCATTATTATTAATCATAACAGCTATTTTGATGTCTGTAGTTGTTATTGTGGCTAACTCAGAGCTTGTCCACTTCGATTCATTGATGATTTTTCAGGATTTCAAGCATTATATTCGTTTGATTGCTACTTATTTGATTTACTTCCTGCCATTCTTTTGCGGAGCACTTGCCATTGGCATGAGCTTTTTGAAATTTGCAGGACAAATTGGGAAAATATATTTTGCGAATCTTGTTGGCTCAGGACTTGGGGGTATTATTGCTCTGATATTGATGCAATTCTTTCGGTCTGAACAATTACCTCAGTTAATTGCTGTTATTGCCTTGGCGGGAGGGTTTGTTGCTTTTCCAAAGAATGCAGGAAAATTACTGCAATTTATGGTTATTGTTTCTATATCCATTTTCCTTAGTATTTTTTTCAGTCCCACTACATTAAAACCATCGGAATATAAAGATATTAGTAAAACAATGTTATTGCCCGATGCTGTAATCGAATATGAAAAGAGTAGTCCGTTTGGGCTGTTACAGATAGTATCCTCCCCTGTGCTTCGATATGCACCTGGTGTCAGCCTTAGTTATCGAGAATCTTTTCCTGTGCGAAAAGCTGTTTTTAACAATGGTAATTTTAATGGGTATCTTGTACAAACTCCTGATAAACAGAGAAGCAACATTCTGAATTTTACTCCTCAATCTTTGCCTTATCATATCGAAAAGATTGATAATGTACTAATTCTGGATGCCGGAACAGGAGAAAATATTTCATTGGCATTATCGCATGAAGCAGATGAAATTATTGCCACTGAGGCTAATGCCGAAATTTTTGGTTTACTTCAAAAATCTTTTGCTGACCAGAATGAAGTTAAACTTTATCAAACAATGGCACGCACTTTACTTGTTTCCGATAGCTCTAATTATGATTTGATTCAGCTACCTATAATTGGTTCTTTTTTCGGCAATTCGGGTCTTAATGCTGTCGAAATACAATATGTATTAAGCATAGAGGCCTTTCATGAAATGTGGGATAAACTTTCAGTCGATGGAATGATTTGCATTAGTTGTTGGATGGATTATCCTATCAGAAATGCATATAAACTTTTGGCGAGTATCGAGCGGCTTCTCAAAGAAAAAAAAATAAAACAGCCTAATGACCACATCACTGCAATTAGGAGTTGGAGTGCTGTTACTTTCCTTGTAAAAAAATCTGGATTTAGTAAAGAACAGGAAAAACAAGTGCAAAAATTCTGTAATAATTTAATGTTCGACCCATTAATACTTCCAAAAAATAAAGAAATAACTCGTGGGAAGTATAATATGCTTCAGGACACATTATTTTTTAGTAACATCAAACGGCTGTTATCTCCAGATAAAAAAGAATTTCTTGATGAGTATGCATATCGTGTGCAACCTGCAACGGATAATCGTCCTTTTTTCTTCCAACATATTCGTTGGAAAGGAATTTATAAGATAATTGTCTCAATCGGTGAGGATAACATACCGTTTTTAGAGCTGGGATATTTGCTTATTCTTTTCACATTTATTCAGATTATTGTTATTGCAGCTATTTTTATCATTCTGCCTCTTTTTATCAAATCGTGGAAAAGCAATAATAAAATGTGGGTTTTTGTTTATTTCAGTGGAATTGGTTTAGCTTTTATGTTTATTGAAATAGTTTTTATTCAGCTATTTACATTTTATTTCGGCCAGCCAATTTATGCTACTGCTGCATGCATTAGCATACTTCTAACTGCTTCTGCACTTGGAAGTTATTATTCAGCTTCGATGTGGATTACTAAAAAAATACTTTTTATAATTCCGATTGTAATTGCATTTTTACTTCTGTTCCATACATTCTCTCTATCAAGTATTTTATCAAACACAATTGCGGCATCGCTCATTGTAAAAATATTAATTTCAATAGCCTTGATTGGCATTACAGGCTTCTTTTTGGGAATACCTTTTCCTGCAGGGATAAAATATTTATCAAAAGGCAGAAAAACAGATATACCATGGGCATGGGCATTCAACGGGTATTTTTCAGTTATTAGCACTGCATTCGCAACAGTTATTTCGGTGGAAGCAGGTTTTGTTTGGGTATTGCTTTTGGGAGCAATTACTTATTCCATAGCCGGTTTTTTGACGATTTTATTGCTAAAAAATTGATTTTAATGCGTGAAAAATCTTAGCAGAGCTTAATCACTTTTAAAGGCGCGGCGGAAGATTGTGTTCATCTTGCGAATGAGTAAACTTTTTTAGGAGTATGTCGATATTCAGGAAAATTCGTATTATTGCTGCCTTAATTTTTAATAATGAAGCATGAGATTAGCTATACTCAATACATATACAATCCTATCTTATACTGTCTTATATCCATTTACCTTCCTCATTGTTCTTCTCATTTTGCTATTAAATACCTTGGGTTTGCAAAAAGCCATACGAATAGTAGTTCGTTTTTGGGCTAAAGGCTCATTTATTCTTATTGGTAAAATATTTCAAATTGAAGGAAAAGAAAATATGGACAAGGATAGGAAATACATTATTATGGCCAATCATTCCAGCTTGTTTGATATTATGGGAATAACAGCAATATGCCCAAATAGTTCTTTTTTTGGAAGAGCAAATCTGATGGAAATCCCTATTTTCGGTAAAGTCCTGGAAGTAGTTAATTTTATTCCAATGAAAAGTACTGACCTTAAAAACACCAAGCTCATGATTGAGCAACTTATCAAAAGAACTGAAAATCAAACAGTTGCCATTTTTCCTGAAGGTACCAGGACAACCAATGGCCAATTGAATAATTTCCGAAAAGGCTTTCTTCATGTACTTAAAGCCAGCAAACTTGATATATTACCTATAAGTTTAATTGGGTTCTATGATTTTAAGCCCAAAAACAGGTTTTATTTTAATTATTCAAAAAAATTGTCTGCTAAAATACATGTTCCCATACCATATAGTGAACTTGAAAAATTAGAGGACAAAGAAATAATTGACAGAGTACGTTTTGAAATAGAATCATCACTTTCTTAATACTTAATCAAAATTGAACTAAATGGAAACAAATAATAATAAGTGGGCATTTATTGTTAATCCTGTTGCTGGAAATGGTAAAGCGTTAGTTGTTGAGATGGAATTAAACAAACAACTCAAACAGAGAAATCTTAGTGCTAAACTTGTTCGAACTCAGTACAAAGGTCATGCAATCGAACTTGCTAAAGAACTTGCCGAGCAAGGCTTTACGCACATTATAGCAGTTGGTGGTGATGGAACTTTAAACGAAATGGCAAGAGCGTTAATAGATTATCCTCAATGCATTATGGGTTTAATTCCTGCAGGAACAGGTAATGATTTTGCTCAGATACCAGGGCTTTCTGTGCCTTTTGAAAAGAAGGATTGGGATGTGTTTTTCGAAGCTAATACTCATGTTATTGATG
>CAZTST010000012.1:0-2302 GCA_964616585.1 uncultured Draconibacterium sp. | reverse complement strand
GCAGATGCAATGGTAATTATTTTTTTAATGGAATGGGCTTAGGCTTTGATGCGCAAGTAGCTTCAGAAAATTATGATGAATCAGGAAAACTTAAAGAAATTAGAGGAAACTATATTTGGCATATTCTTAAAAATCTGTTATTTTTTAGAGCTCAGAAAATGATGCTAAGCACAAATGGCGAGAAAAAAGAAAAGGTGTATTTTCTTAACACTATTGCTATTGGTCGAAGATTTGCCGGCGACTTCTTTCTTACTCCAAAAGCCATTGCCGATGACGGTTTGCTGGATGTTTGTTTGGTTGATAAATTAAATTTACTTCAACGACTTTTAATTTTATTAAAGGTTCCAAAAGGCGAACATCTTTCGCACCCAAAAGTTCATTATTATCAAACAAAAAAACTAAGTATAGAATTAGACCATAAAGCAGCTTACCATTTAGATGGTGAATTGTTTTTTGATAATAGCTTTGAAATAGACATTTTACCGGGGAAAATCAATTTTATTTACAATACTGGTGGAAATCATTATTTTTCTAAAACATAGATAAATTACTTTGTTATTGAAATGCCTTATAAACAATTGAATTAGGGATATAGCTAAGGCTCTTATGTTTATGAAGGATAATGAAGCATTATGGATGTTATATTTTAGAATCGTGGATGTCTAATTTGGGGAAATTATTGGTTTAGGAAACTTCATAATGCATTATTGTTTATTTTGATTCGCTAAGTACCTTTCTAGTTCTTTCGTAATGTGTTCATTTAATTCAACTGGTCTTTTTAATATATAATCAGGGAATAAAGATGAATTTTGAATAGTTATATCAGGATTTTTTCTTAATTCAGAAACAACCGACCTAATTTCAGGAGAAATTGATTTTTCCCAAAAATTGGGATCTAATATGCATTTTATGTTTTTTGGAATATCTATAAGTATAGGTATCCTTTCACTTTCGCCTATATTCTCAATAATAATTCTAAATTCTTTTTCGTGAGCGTAAGAAGAATCTTTAGTAAAAACAAAATCATCATTATTATTGTCATAATCAATAAATCCAAATTTGAATGATATTTTCGATTTATCTAGAGATTTTTGTAGCTCCGACCATTTAACAGCAAACATTACACCTAATTTGTTGTTTAAGGTTTTTATATTTTTTCGGCCATAGATATCCCACATGTATCTTGATTCAACAATTTCATTATCCGATAAGAACCAGCATGAAACGTAGTTCTTATTTATTCTTTCTAAGTAGCTTTTAGTTTCTTTTAGAATATTTCCAATATCAATCCTTTTCAATTTTGAATCACCCATAGCCATCAAATCTGAAATAGTTTTAATAACAGAAATAGTTGGTTCTATTGTTCCATTTTCATTTAAAACCCGATCAATATAATTATCGTTAACGATTAAAGCTAATTTCAAATGCGGAATATTTAAATTCCACCCCTCCATACAATCTTCTAATACTGCAATCTTAGTAAATAATACACTGAATTTATCCTTTGTAAAGCATTTTTCTAAATCTGAAACTGAGATGTATTTACATAAATAAAAATCATTTAAATTATATAGATTTGAATTTTTCATGCAGGGTAATTCTAATTTGATATTTCTTGTAAATAATAAATATCTTGTTTTAAATGGTTAAGGTAGGTATTTTTTTAATATCTAAATAAAAAAAGCCTCTTGAATTTTTATTGAAAAACTCAAGAGGCTTTTAAATTTTAGATTTCTCAGAAATCCTTTTTATTAATGTCTTCTTCTTACATCGATTTTCATCCTGCCAGGATTTTTATCAAATTTATTTAATCGGTATTTAAAAGTCAGCATAGCATATCTTCCTAAAACATTGGTGGTTCTTTCTAGTAGATAATTCATTTCGCTAATGCGCTCCAATCCTTTGTTTTTATCAAGCAAATCGAATGCGCTAAGTGTAATAACGGCTCTTTTACCTGTAAGAAAATATCGACTAATTTCTGCCCGTAAAATCGGAATATTTACTGCTTCGCCAAATGTTTGCTCATCGTAGCGCGTAATATCTGCCGAAAACAAGAAATACCATTTATCGTTAGGAGTATAGCTGAGATCGGAATAAGCGCTAGTATTAACATATTGCCTATTTAAAGATTCCTGAAGTGAATATTTAGCATCTGAAAGCTGAATTCTACCTCCAACCATTAAATCCCATTTATCTTTTTTTCTATTGTTGATATAAAGACTTAAAGTGTGACTAAAGTTTGTGTTAATGTTTTCAGTTTCATTAACATAAGATAATCCACGATTCCAGCTTTCGCTTAGTC
>CAZTST010000011.1:2370-26170 GCA_964616585.1 uncultured Draconibacterium sp. | reverse complement strand
AACTCTGAATGTTGGATCTTCCTCGGCTAATTTCTGTAAACCAACTCCCAATTTTTCTATGTCTCCTTGAGTTTTAGGCTCAATAGATACATTAATAACAGGATCCGGGAAATTCATTTGCTCTAAAACAAGTGGAAAATCTAATTCGGTTAAAGTATCTCCGGTACGAATAGTTTTAAATCCAACAGCAGCACCAATATCACCACAAGTAATCTCATCGAGAGGTTCTTGTTTATTAGCATGCATTTGCATAATACGCGAAATACGCTCTTTCTTTCCGGTACCATTGTTTAAAACGTAAGAACCAGACTTAAGCGTTCCACTATAAACTCTGAAGAAAGCAATACGACCAACAAAAGGATCGGTAGCAATCTTAAAAGCTAAGGCAGAAAATTTTTCATCCACAGAAACTTTACGAGTTTCTTCTTCATCAGTCTTAGGATTAATACCAACAACAGGAGGCAAATCTAAAGGACTTGGCAAATAATCGATAACAGCATTCAATAACATTTGAACACCTTTATTTTTAAACGCAGTACCACACATTACCGGAGTGATCCGTAATTCTATAGTTGCTTTGCGAATTGCAGCAGAAATCTCTTCAGTAGTTAAAGATTCAGGATCTTCCATGAATTTTTCAAGAAGTTCATCGCTTTCTTCAGCAACACCTTCAAACAATTGCATTCTGTAATCTGCAACAGTATCTAATAAATCTTCCGGAATAGGGATTTCACGAATTGTAACACCATCAGAACCTTCGTCCCAAACAAATGCTTTGTTTTGAATCAAATCTACAACTCCTCGAAAACTACCTTCGACACCAATCGGAACTTGAATAGGAACAGGGTTTGCATGAAGTTTCTCACGAATTTGACCAAGAACATCAAAGAAGTCAGCACCGGTACGATCCATTTTATTAATGAACGCTATACGAGGTACATTATAGTTATTAGCTTGACGCCAAACAGTTTCAGATTGAGGCTCAACACCACCTACAGCACAGAACAATGCAACAGCACCATCGAGTACACGCAACGAACGCTCAACCTCAACGGTAAAGTCAACGTGACCGGGAGTATCTATAATATTAATTTTATAAGTTTGATCGTAACGTTTCCAATGAACAGTTGTTGCAGCAGAAGTAATGGTTATACCACGCTCCTGCTCCTGTACCATCCAGTCCATTGTTGCGGCTCCATCATGAACCTCACCAATTTTGTAGCTTCTACCTGTATAGAATAAAATCCGCTCAGTGGTCGTAGTTTTACCTGCGTCGATGTGCGCCATTATGCCTATATTTCTTCTATGTTCTAGTTTTTCAGACATTTCAAATTATTATAATATGTGAAGCAAAAGCCTACCTAAAGCGGAAATGCGAGAAGGCTTTGTTTGCTTCGGCCATACGGTGAGTATCTTCTTTCTTTTTGAAAGCAGAACCCTCTTCTTTATATGCAGCTAAGATTTCACCGGCTAGCTTTTGGCTCATTGTTTTTTCATGGCGCTTGCGTGAAGCACCTATTAAGGCTTTCATTCCAATAGATTGTTTACGTGCTGGTCTAATCTCTGTAGGGATTTGAAAAGTTGCACCGCCAATTCTACGACTACGAACCTCAACACCTGGAGTTACGTTAGTCAAAGCTTTTTTGAAAACATCTAAGCTATTTTCTTCTGTTAATTTTTCATTAACAATATTAAGAGCACCATAAAAAATCTCATAAGAAAGATTCTTTTTGCCTGAAAACATCATATTGTTAACAAACTTCGTTACCAAAATATCGCTAAATTTTGGATCTGGAAGAATGATTCTCTTTTTTGGTTTCGATTTTCTCATTTCTTAAAATATTATTATTTCTTCTGCTTTGGTCTCTTTGTTCCGTATTTAGATCTTCTTTGTGTTCGTCCGTCAACTCCTGAAGTATCTAAAGCTCCGCGAACTACGTGATAACGAACACCAGGAAGGTCTTTTACTCTACCTCCTCTAACCAAAACAATAGAGTGCTCTTGTAAATTATGTCCTTCACCACCAATGTAGGCATTTACTTCATTTCCATTGGTTAAACGAACCCTTGCTACTTTACGCATAGCTGAATTAGGTTTCTTGGGTGTTGTAGTATAAACCCTTAAACATACACCACGTCTTTGAGGACAAGAATCTAAAGCACGAGATTTACTTTTATAAATCAGTTTCTTGCGTCCATTACGTACTAATTGTTGTATTGTTGGCATAAATTTATTTATTATTTTTCTATTGTTGTCTTAAACCCATATTTTTTGGGACTGCAAAAGTATAAATAATTTTCTAAAAAACAATTCATTCTTGAAAAAATTAATCAAATGTATTCAACAAATTATTTGTTTTGTTTTTAAACAAATCTAATTATATGCTAAACGATTGTTTTTCAAACGAAAGGAATAAAATTATTAACAATTTTCTGCTATCCTTGATTTTTTCAAAACAGCCGCAAAGGTAAATCTTTTCTTAAGACATCAAAGTCTAAAATCGGATATTTGTCATTTTTAAACTCACTCTTTTTTTTCTTTGTTTTAATGATTTACAACCCAGTTTTTTAGATATAAAGATTATGTTTGCTGAAGAAATGACAACTAAAGAAAAACATATATTATTTCTTCCTCGTTGGTATCCACATAAGTTTGATCCGATGTTTGGTCTTTTTATAAAAAAGCATGCTGAGGCAGTGGCAAGGTTCAACCAGGTCTCAGTTCTTTATGTTCAGGGAATTTCTTCACCGGAATCCTTTGATAAAAAGCAAATATTTGATTTACAAAACGTTTTAACACAAATATATTACTATCGAAATTCCAGATGCAAAATTTTAAACAATATTCGTTTCTGGTATTATTTATTTATTGGATATAAATCTATTAAGAAGGCAAAAGGAAACCCCAACCTAATTCATGTTCACATTTTAACGCGTTTGGGTCTTTTTGCATCGCTTTTTAAAATGCTTTATAATACTCCTTTTGTGATTACAGAACACTGGTCAAGATATTTGCCAATTCCAGGGAATTATAAAGGATGGCTACGCAAAAAGACTGGGCAAATAATAGTAAAAAAGGCCAGCGCCATTTTACCTATTAGTAAAAATTTGGCAGAAGCCATGCAAAAACATGGTTTGCATAATCCTAATTATCAGATTGTTCCAAATGTTGTTGAAGATTTCTTCTTCCGAGATATTCAAAAGAAAGAAAAAAAGCATCGGACTGTTTTTCTGCATGTTAGTACTTTCGAGGATCGCTCAAAAAATATTAGCGGGATATTGCAAAGTATTAAACGGCTTTCGGAAAGAAATACTGATTTTGAATTCTGGTTTATTGGTGAAGGAATGGATTTTGAGACTCTAAAAGAATATGCTCTTAATCTTAAAATCCCAATTGAACGGACGCGTTTTTTTGGTTTAAAACAAGACGAAGAATTGGTAGATTTATTTTATTTGGCCGATTATTTGGTTGTTTTCAGCAATTTTGAAAATATTCCGGTAGTAATTAACGAAGCTCAAGCATGCGGTTTAGCTGTAATTGCAACAGATGTTGGAGGTATTTCTGAATTAATTAATGATGAAAATGGTATTTTAATTGAGCCGGGAAATGAAAATCAACTTGAAAATACTTTAGAGCAGCTTATTATTTCTGGATCTGATTTTAATGCATTTGAAATCCAGAAGCGCGCAAAAGCAAATTTTAGTTATGATGCTGTAGGTAAACAAATTAATAGTATCTATTTAAACTCCAAATAAATATAATATATTGTAAATAAAGTATTTGTACTTTTGCCGCCGATGAAATTTAATATATCAGACAGAGTTAAAGGATATTTATTTGCATTTATTGCAGTAATTGCTGTTTCCAATGTTTACATATTCAGTAAAGCTGCTTTAAATGAAGTTACACTGGCTCAATTTGGCACATACTGGTTCGCCTTTGGTATTCTATGGAATTTGATTTTTGCTATTCAGCGAAAGAAACTTCCCATATTACGAACTTTTGGTAAAAATCAATTTTTATTGCTTTTTGTTTTGGGAGTGCTAGAAATAGTTGCCACCAGCTTTTTCTTTTTGGCTATTCATACAATTCCAAATCCTGCTGTGGTTTCATTTATCGGAAATATTAATCCTGTTTTTGTAACTATTTTAGGTTTTATTTTTTTACGGGAACGATTTAATATTAAGGAACTTATAGGTATGGCCTTAGCTCTTTTAGGTGCATTTATTATTAGTTATCAGCGAAGCACCGATTTAAAGAATCTATTTATTGAAGGAACGGGTTATATGATTTTTTCAGGATTTATTTATTCTTTTAGTACAATTATTGCAAAGAAAAATGTACAAAAATTAGGCCCTTCGATTATGGCTTTGAGCCGAACACTACAATTGTTTTTATTTTCTATTGCAGCACTTTGGTTTTTAGGCCAGTCTATTCATATTTCATCAAAAGCCTTTTGGAATATTTTTATCGGTTCAGGACTTGGTCCTTTTTTAACAACTATTGCAGGATATCAAGCTTTAAAATATATTGAAGCAGGTAGAGCTAGTGTTTTAGGCAGTTCTAAAGGATTGTTTGTGATGATTGGCGCCTATTTTTATTTTGATTCACTACCACAAATGCACCAGATATGGGGAGGTTTAATAAGCATCTCTGGAGTTATACTTATTTCTATGGGGAAATTAAATCTTTTCAAAAAACCAAAAGAAAAGCCCCTATAAAAATAGAGGCTTAAATATTATAATATGTATATGGTGTTTTATTCGAACTCAATTAAAACCTGATTTTTTTTCACCATATCGCCTTCCTGAATTAAAACAGTTTTAATTTTTCCATCTAAAAAAGATTTTACATCGTTATTCATTTTCATCGCGTCCAAAATCATTAGTCTATCACCAATACTTACAATATCTCCCACCTTAACTTGCATTTCGCGAATAGTACCAGGAATAAATGCCAGTAATTTCTTCTCGTTTAAAGGCTTATATATTTGACGATTTTTATAGTAATCCGGAACTCTTGTATAATATACAGTGTTCTCAAGATAAAACTCATCAAATTTTTCTAACGGTTCAACTTTCCTGTCTTTCTTACTCATAGCCTTGAATTAAAATGGCGGAATACCATGTTTTTTATCTACTCTGACAACTGATTTTGAGGAAGATATCTCCAACGCATGTATTAGCATCTTACGTGTTTCTGCCGGTTCAATAACCGCATCAACATAGCCATAAGCAGCTGCAACATAAGGATTAGCAAATTTTTGCTTATATTCTTCAATCTTTTCCTGACGCATTTTATCCGGATCATCTGCATTTTTAATTTCACTTCGGAAAATGATATTTGCAGCTCCTTCAGGACCCATAACGGCAATTTCGGCCATAGGCCAGGCAAATACAAAATCGGCACGTAAATGATGAGAGCACATTGCTATATATCCTCCACCATAAGCTTTACGCATAATAACAGTTAATTTTGGTACCGTAGCTTCGGAATAAGCATATAAAATTTTTGCACCATGTCGAATAACACCTGCATGTTCCTGATCAACACCAGGCAAATAACCGGGCAGATCAACTAAAGTTAATAAAGGAATATTAAATGAATCGCAATAGCGAATAAAACGAGCAGCTTTATCTGATGAATCAACATCCAAGACTCCGGCTAAAACTAGCGGTTGATTTCCAACAATACCAACAGTTTGACCGTCTAATCGAGCAAATCCAATAACTATATTTGCTGCCCAAAGAGCTTGTACTTCAAAAAATTCGGAATCATCGGCTAATGCTTTAATAATGTGACGCACATCATAAGGCTGCCTTGGATCGCTAGGCATTACATCTTCAATTTTAAATAAACGTGTCTTAGGTGGTTTTCGGGGATAACGATCGGCCTTTTTAGTGTTATTCCACGGAATATATGTACATAGTTCCTTAATCTGGTCAAAGCATTCTTGTTCACTTTCTGCATAAAAATGCGCGTTTCCTGTTTTTTCGGCATGAACACGAGCTCCACCCAAATCTTCCATCGAAATATCCTCACCTAAAACAGTTTTTATAACTTCGGGTCCGGTTATAAACATTTTTGAAATTTTATCGACTACAAAAACAAAATCGGTTAAAGCAGGACTATAAACAGCACCACCTGCGCAAGGACCAAGAATTACTGATATTTGAGGAATATAACCGGAGGCCTGAGTGTTTCTAAAGAAAATTTCACCATAACCGGCCAAGGAATTTACGCCCTCCTGAATACGCGCTCCACCTGAATCGTTAATACCAATCAATGGTACTTTCATTTTCATGGCTTGATCCATTACTTTCGTAATTTTTTTTGCATGCGCATAACCTAATGAACCACCGGCAACTGTAAAATCCTGAGCATATATGCATACCGGATGACCAAATACTGTTCCTGTTCCAGTTATTACACCATCGCCTGCCAGATATTTTTTATCCATATCAAAATCTTTTGCAACATGCTCTACAAAAAGATCATATTCATGAAAAGATTTTGCATCAAGAATAGCTGTAACACGCTCACGTGCAGTTAGTTTACCAACTGCTTTCTGTTTTTCAATGGCCTTGGAACCTCCTCCGGAAAGTGCTTCCCGCATTCGGTTTTTCAAGTCTAAAGATTTCTGTTTTAATGACATATTCTAATTATTATTTTTTTTGGTTAAAATGCAATAATTGAAAGAGCAAAATTACACGAATTTGTAAAAGATTCAATTGTTATTAGAATAACGGCTTGCTAAATTCGATAAATTAAGTATTATTAACATTCCGTTAAATATTGAGAAAAATTCAAAATAAGTATAATTTCCTGATTTATAGGTGTTTTTCGATTTCCTTTACTAAAATCTGTTTTGTTTTCACTCCAACAAATTGTTTAACAACTTGGCCATCTTTAAATATCAAAATAGTAGGAATATTACGAATGCTCAATTTCGCAGCTACTCTTTTATTTTGTTCAACATCAAGCTTTCCAATTTTTGCTTTTCCTTGAATATCGTTAGCTAAATCGTTAATAATTGGGCCCTGAATACGACAAGGGGCACACCATGGAGCCCAAAAATCAACTAAAGTTACGCCTTTTGATGTTGTTTTATCAAAATTAGCATCAGTTAGAATTAATGTGTGTTCACTTGTAACAGTTTCTGAATCAGCTGTAAATAAATGACGCATTTTATACATGCGGTAAATAAAAAAGACAACTATAACTCCCAATAGAGCTACAGGTAAAATTAATTTCAAATTTACTTCTAATAAAATCATTGGTTTTCTATAAGTTTAAAAACAGAACGAATAATAAATTCTTTGGATTGAATGCCTTGAAAACGAGATATTTGATGCGCATTTTGATACAAAATTAGCATAGGAATATTTTTAACTCCTTCATTATTGCTAATAACACGGTTATCGCTGACATCTACTTTAAAAATTCTTGCATGAGGAGCTACTTCCAAGGCAATTTCCGCTAAAACAATATCTTGATCGAGACATGCCTGACACCATGGAGCCCAAAAATCGACTAAGACAATTCCTTGAGCAATCTCTTCATTAAAATTCATCAGGTTTAAATTCCGAATCATGTAGAATTTTTAGCCGGCAAAGATAGATTTTTTTTATCGGCTTTTTGCATCTCAACAGTTATAATGCCTGTAGGCACAGCAATAATTGCGTAGCCCAAAATCATTACAATAGAAGCCACAAATTGACCTAAAACAGTAACCGGTGCAATATCGCCATAACCAACGGTAGTGAGTGTAACAATGGCCCAATAAATTCCTCTTGGAATACTCGTAAAGCCACTTTCTGCACCTTCGATTAAATACATTAAAGAACCCATTATCAATACTACTGCTAATACAAGCTCTAAGAAAACAGCAATTTTATGACGACTTGCCAAAAACGATTCTTTTAGTAATTCTGTAGCGCCAATAAACCTGCCAAGTTTTAATATTCTAAATATTCGTATCATGCGCAAGATACGAATAACCATAAGATATTGAGTACCAGCGATTATTATACTCAAATATGTTGGAACGATTGCTAAAAAATCGATAATTCCATAGAAGGAAAATATATAATTCTTAAAAGGCTTCTGAAAAGCATGATATCGAATAACTTACCAAGAGGCGTATCGGCTTCAAAAATAATTTTGTGTAATTTCTCTTGAATAGTCTCGTTCGATTTATTGTCTTGCATCATTCTAATTGTTATCATCATCACCGCTAATTAGCATTTCGTAGGGCACAATTTGATGAAAATCGTAATTTGTAATACTGCTCACTCCAATAAAAGTAATTAACCATAATCCATCTTCCGCTTCTTGATTACCAAATAGGAAAATTTCATCTTTAGCAATTCCCTGATGATAAAATTCTTCAGTAAAGATTCCTGCACTTGGGCTTTGAATTATCACCTGATCAAGGAGAATATCTTCAGTTACACAACGAGCTTCAAAACGTGCTTGAGAAATGGATGGCAAACGCACGATAAAAGAAATTCTATCATCATCAGGCGGTTTAAGTGTTTTCCGACAAGAAGTAGCTAGAATCAAAACTGCCAAGATAAATATCGATAAGAAAGATTTGCTCATTTTTAAAATTAAATAGATTTACAAATTAAAAGAAAATGCAGCAAAGATTATTAGAAATCGTGAGTTTTTTCATCAGATATAGCTTAATTTTGTGGTTTGATGGAACAAAGTATTTTGAAAGCCTTCAAATTTATCTAGATTCTTGCGTTTTCCTTATCTTCATTCACTCCAAACCCAAAAAGAGCAAAATCATACTTCACAGGGTCAGTAGCATCAAAAGAACGCAGGCTTTCGGTAATTTCTTCTACGGCTTTCCAATCGTTTTGCGTGCGAGTTAATAAACCCAAACCTCTTCCTATTCTTCCGCTATGCACATCGAGCGGTAACATAAGTTTTGAAGGCTTTATATTTTTCCATAATCCAAAATCAACACCTTTATCATCTGAACGAATCATCCAACGAAGAAACATATTTAAGCGCTTTGCTGCAGAATTTTTTGCCGGATTCGACAAATGTTTTTCACTTCTTTTTAAATGGGCGATAGAATTAAACAAACTATTAAATTCTGTTAAAGCAGTTTTAGCATCTGTTTTAAATCCTTGTTCGAACACCTTTTCCATTCCTCCAAAATTCTGATAAATATTCTGCAAAGATTTGATAAAGAATTGCATATCAACTGCTTGAAATGTTCGATGTTTAAAGCTATTAAATACTTTCAAATCAGCGTCACTGCAATTTCGAACAAAATCGGATGGTGAAAAATCCATCATTTCTATCAATCTATTCGCATTTCTAATAATTACAGGACGTTGTCCCCAGGCAATACTTGCAGCAAGAAAACCGGCAATTTCTATGTCTTCTTTTAATGTAAAACGATGCGGAATCCGGATTGGGTCGTTTTCGATGAATTCAAAACGATTGTATTTTAATGTATAGGTTTCTAAAAAATCGACTAGTTGAGTTCTATCCATTTTTCTTCCTTTGCCGGTGGATAAAAAAGACCAAAATTACCAATAGCGGTACAACAAATTCAATTACATTTTTAAATCCTGTTTTGCGCGAAACTATTGCAGATTCGTTTCCAATTAGCGTAAAACCAGCCCAATAATATGGATGCGAATACAATGAGCTTCCTTGATTTATCATATCCAATTTAGCACGATGTAATGCTACATTTTTTTCTAAACCTTCTGCCAAATAAGTGTAAAACCCGGCCATTAAATCAGCACTATATTTATCGTTAACATCCCAATGTGTCATTATAACACTTGGTACGCCTGCATATTGAAATCCTGTAGAAAGACTCATAATTCCTTCGCCTTTATTTAGTTTTCCATTTCCGGAATTGCAAGCACTTAAAACTGCTAAATCGGCACTCAATTGCATTCCAAATAACTCTCCAATAGTGAATAAACCTGTTGAAAAATTATCATCATCGGGTGCGAAAACCAATTGCGATTGAAAGGGTTCGTCATCATTCAAAACTGTATGCATAGCCAAGTGCAAAACTGAGGCCTGAGTTGCTGTTGCAACGAATTTGGTTTTAGTAGCATTTTTTCCAGTAAACATTTTGGGGTTGAAAGAATTTGAAATACTTTCTAACTCCCGCTTAACATGAGGTAAAGGCATTAAAGTATAAGTATCTGTACTAGTTGTATCTGCGCGATTGAAAAATGTATAATTTGGAGCATAAGCAACTATTTGCCCATAATTGAGTTTCTTCTTTTTTGAATAACTAAAATAAATAGCGGCAGAATTTAAGGTACTACATACATTGTCTTTAATAAAATAATTCAAATTTCTATAATCCGGCTGATTTTTTGCCACAGTATCTTTGAGCAAAATTTCAAATGGCACATAACTTAAAATGCCATCAGGAACAAAAAGCAATTCCTTTCCTTTTACGTCTTCGGCAAAATCGCCTAACAGAAATTTATAATTTTCGTGCGACAGTTCGATAAACGATTGATAATCTGCTTTGCTATTATCAGTATTCACATATCTAATTAGTTGCAACAATCGCAGAATGGAATTATTAAATCCAACTGGCATTTTTTTTGTGTATAAATCGGCCTTTTCTTTTGAAATAACATAAACTAAAAGCAATGAGTCGCTAATTGAATAATCGATAAGTGCTTTGTTTTTAGATAATTGCTTTTGCACATCGGATATCTCTATCACATTATTGCCATAAAACAAACGATAATATTCTGGGAAACTAATTGCTAAGACATTTTGCAGACTATCCAAACTCTTTTGAAAGCTTTGTTTTTGGCTCTCATATACCAAATTCAGTTTTTGGTTTGATGTTGCTGATGTTAAAGCCAAAGGGTTTATCTTTTCCTGTAAACTCAATATGTTTTGCTTAAGAATATTCTCTTTCTTAATTAATTCGGTTGGGAAATTAGATAGCCGAAGAGTATCATTTTGTTGTAAGCTGGCCAATAAAGCTGTTGATTTTTTTTGTTCGATAAAAGAAAATGTTGCATCAAAATATCTTGCTTCTTTGGTTAAAGTATAGAGTTTATTAGAAACTTGAATCGCTTGATTGAGGAGGTTATCAACTTCTTTATTCAAAATAAGATTGCTGGTGTATTTCTGCGATAGACGAAACCTTACAACCATTCTCAAACTTAGTTGATAAGTATCAAATGAAGCTCTTAAATATTTTAAGTCTTTTGTGTTTTCATAATGCTTTGCTAATCCAAGGGCTTTCCAACCTAAAGAATTAGTAACAGATTGAAGGCTAATTAGTACTCCATCGGGATTAGTTAACGGATTAGTAGAATAAAATCCGGGCGTTAAGGAAATAATTGACGATTGGATAATTTCCAAGGCCTTTTCTGTATTGTTTTCCTGAACAAAATATCTGGCTAAACCAAGCAGAGCACGACCAAGAGGTTCGTTTTTTTCGCCCAAAACAGAACGGTATTCTCCTACTGCACGATTTAAATAATACAAGCCAAGCAATTTATCCCGACCTGTTTGAAGAAAAAAAGAACCTAGCCAAAAATGAGTATCGGCAATTTCTTTTATATCAGGAACTTTCTTTGACTCTGCAATTGAATTTGCCAATTTAAGCAATTGTTCAGCTTTATCCAGACTATCAGCATTCCAAAGAGTTTCTCCATAAACACGATATTGATAAGAGCTTAATTTACTGTTTAAAGCAGCAATTCTGAAATGTTTTATTGCATTTTTGTAATCTTCTAATCCTTTGTAAGTTGCAGCTAAATCGGTATGAAGATTAACAATTCGGTAGTGATTGCTTGGTAATAAGACTTTGAAAATTGAGTGCGCTTCTAAGTATGTTTTCAATGCACTTTCATAGTCTTTTAACAAATAATATGCATCAGCTTTTTGTTCAATAATATTTGCTTGCTCAAAAGCAGAGCCATTAATTTGCTCTAAAAAACTTAAGGCTTTAGAAAATAGCTCAATAGATTCCGTAAATTTTGCAAGATAATAAGCTAGCCTTCCCTTTCGTGAATAGATTTGTGAAAATTCATTAAAATGTTCTGGGTTATCTGGATTTAGTAAATTCAGAGCCTCTTTATAATGTTTTTCGGCCAAATTGTAATACCCTAATCTGGAATAGGAATCGGCATAACGTCCATAAATTGATGCTATTTGTATAAGATTGTTGCTTTGTAAATAAACAATGTCTTTGGCTTTCTCTAAATATAAGAATGTATTAGCTGAATCTGACATCAGTGAATAAACTTGGCTGATGTTTTGGTAGGTATCAAGCAAAGCAGTATCATGAAGATGTGTAAATTTTTCCCGATAACTAATGGTTCTCTGATAATTTATAATAGCACTATCCAGCTGATTTTGAGTAAAATAAATATTTCCGATTAGATGATGTAGCTGTGGATTTAATTCGTTGGGGTTTTTAAAAAGTTTTGTTTTTTCTTTTAACCAAAAAGCAATTGCCGATGAATTTGCTAAATCACCTTTTTCCCAATAGGCATGTGACAATGTTTTCCAACATAAAAAATAATCGATTGAATTACTATTGAATATATTTAAAAAACGATAAGCGGAATCTTGTGATTTGCGTTCGATAAATCCATCAAATTTTTCTTTATCTTGTAGTAAAAAATCACGATTCGTATTAATATCCTGTGCCCAACCTGCAAATAAGGTATTTGCCAGAAAAAAAACTAAAAGACCTGTTTTCTTTAACATTTTAACACTTAGTATTCAACAAAAATAAGCTTTGTAATGCTTACATCCAAAGACTCTCAACTATTTTTATTTAATTGAAAAAAAAGAAGGGCTTCCGCCCTTCTTTTTCAATTGTAATAATGCAAATTAGATTATGTAAGTTATTTTAATGCTGCACGTTAATTAATTTTACTACTCGATTATTATCTATATTCAAGGAACATAAATAAGAACCGTTTAGCAAATCAGATGTTAAAATTGTAATCTTACTATTTTTAGGAGATGCGATAATTTGTTTTACTAATTGTCCGGCTAAATTGTAAATCTCAACCTGAACACTCTCAGCATAAGCCTGATTTATAGTAAAGTTAATTTCGTTGTTACCGGGGTTTGGGTATGGATTTCCAAAAGAGATTTCTGAAATCGATTTTTTAAATTTTGGCATATTAAGCTGAACATTCGGAAGTAAATTACCACCTTCACCAACAAACTGAGCCTCAGTTATATTGCTTAAAACACCAGCAATATCTTCGAAGCTATTTAAACGGATAGTTAAAGTTAGAAAATCCTGATTAGCTACAAATGATTCTCCCCTATCGCTTACCCAGCTTAGTTTAAAAGTGTTGCCATTGATAACATAATCAGCATTATCTAGACTTGAATTAATTCCTAAAATTTCGACATTCAAATTATCAAAAGCCATTTCTAATCCTAAACTATAAACCATTTGGTTTTTTACAAAAGATATAGGAAGGCTAAGCTCATTTTGCTTCTCGTTATAAACAAACTCCTTTTCTATATTTCTAACAGTAGAAAGAGTTTTAATTACCGGTGGGAGTTCACTAGATATATCCGCTGTACTTACAATAGTTATGGGACCATCAGGACCTGCGGCTTTATTTTTTGAAGCAGTAAATGTCCAACTTGGCATAACCCAATCGCCTGCAGGAAATTTTTCTCCACGTAAATACCAATTACTTACAATAAAGGCAAAGTCAGAAAAATTAACTCTGTTATCTCCGTTAACATCAGCAGCAGCTAACTGTAAACCGCCTAATTCGGTTCTTCCATATAAGTATTTTAACAATAAATAAGCATCTGCTAAGTCTACTCCAAAAGGTTTTAATTCAGTTGAGAAATTAACGGTATAAGATTCTCCAGCCTCTAAGTTCTCAAATTCAAAAATCCCATCTTTTTTCGTAGTACTACTAGCTATAAACTCGCCATCATCGTTGTGTAAATTAGCAACTATTTTAGGCATAGGGTACTGCAGATTATCACCATAAACAATAATCGCTTTATATTCAACACCCTTATCCTTATCCTTATCATCTCCATCTGCAAAGGTAGCAGTGACACCAACTAGCATAACCACAAGGCTAAGCAAAAATTTCTTTATAGTTCCCATTCTATGATTATTTTAAATTACTATATATCCAATATTTCTTAAAGGATTTCTCTAATCGACTCTACTATTTATGGTCAAAAATGAGAAAACATTACCCAAAAATAGTTTTTTTTTTTAATATTTTCAAAAATAATTTTTTAATTATTGATTATCAATTAGTTAATATTTCTTTTTTTTACTATATGGGGACATATTTTTTAAACTTTCAATCTATTTTGATAAAATAAACTATATTTGGCGTGCTCAAAAAAACAAGCATGCATCCAAACGACATAAAGCAACTTGAAGATCAAATTCTTCAACTAAAAGAAGAACTACACCTTAAAGAACTTGAGGCAGAGAATCTGAAAGGCGCTTTTTTGGCGAACATTTCGCACGAATTAAGAACTCCTATGAATGCAATTGTAGGGTTTTCGAGTTTGCTTCGCGACCAAGATATTTCGCCTGAAGATCAAAAAGATTTTTTGAATGAGATTATTGAATCGGCTCATCATCTTATGAGCTTGATAGATGATATTATTGAAGTTGCAACCTTGCAATTTGCTTCTAAAAAGGAGCTGAAAAGAGAAGAAATTGACGCTTCTATACTTTTGGAAGATTTATTTGACGAATTTCAATACAAAAGCCAAACGCTCTATAAAGATAAAGTCGAAATAATTCTTAATATTGAGTCTGCTCCTAAAAAGCCTTTAATCTCAAATAAACGAATACTTTACAAAATCTTAAGCAATCTTATCGATAATTCATTCAAATTTACGAGTGAAGGAAGTATTAAAATAGGATTAGTTCCACACGATAAATTCTTACAGTTCTATATAATTGATACCGGTATTGGAATTGCTAAAGAAAAACTTAATTTAATTTTTTCAAATTTTTCAAAAGTTTGGAAAAATGAAGGTCAAGTTTTATACGATGGCTTAGGCATTGGTTTATCTACGGCAAAAAACTTAGTTGAAATTCTTGAAGGAGAACTTATTGTTGATTCAACCGAAGGAAAAGGGACGAATGTGTTTTTAAATATCCCGTATTCCGTTCCGGAAAATTCAGGCCAATAACCAGATGTCGGACAATACATTTATTTATATTATTGTAGCTATTGTAGTTGCTCACTTTTTGTTTGCTGTTGGATATCTGCTTTATAAAATTATAAAAGCTCCGAAAAACTCTACTGAGTCAACAGAACAAGAAGAGCAAAATGATTCTATCTAAAATTTGCTTATAGATTTCGTTATCAGCCTTTTACATTATGAATATAATTAAGGAATATTCATATACTTATGGCTTTGAAGAGAAATTTTCCATTTTGGATTGGCCATAATATAATCGGTAATTATTGGCATCATTAAGTCGACTTTACTCCATTCAGGTTGTAAGTACAAATGACAATTTTCATACACATGTTTGGCGTTCTTCTCTGCCCAGTCTAAATCGCCTTTATTGGCAATAATAACTTTCAACTCATTTGCCTTTTTATAAATAGGTTTCAAAGGCGGCGAATTTTTTTTAGGTGATAAGCAAATCCATTCCCATTCGCCTGAAAGAGGATAAGCTCCTGAACTTTCTAAAAATCGTTGAATGTCATTTTTCCGTAATTCAGCACAAAAGTAATCCAGATTATACATAAGTGGTTCTCCACCAGTAACTACAACTGCTTTTGCAGGAAATTTGGCTGCATTAACAACAATTTTATCTGTTGAAGTTGGTGGAAATAGTTTAGCGTTCCACGATTCTTTAACATCGCACCAATGACAACCTACATCGCAACCACCAATGCGCACAAAATAAGCTGCACGCCCGGTGTTAAATCCCTCACCCTGAATGGTATAAAATTCTTCCATTAAGGGAAGACATTTTCCTTCCAAAAGTAATTTTTCAGTATTTTCTTCAGTCATTAGGAATGTTTAATTTAAATAAACTCGACTTACTTTTACTCTTTCGTTTTGCTCAACACGTATGTAATATAAACCTGCATTTAAATTCTTTGCAGATAATTTAATATGTTGTTTTTGTTTGTCTTTAGCAGAAAAAATTGAGTCTCTAATTGGCATCCAAAACTCATTCACAATTTCAACAGTATAAGATTCTTTTTCTAATCCTTTAATTTTCAATAAAATAATTGATTCTTCAGCAATATAGTTAGCTTCTAGTTGAATACCTTCTTGTTTCTTGCGATTTACCTTTGTATTTATCTTGGGTTTTAATAGAGAGTCAGGAATCATAAAAAGACTTTGCGTAAAATATGACTTTTCACAGCTAATTAACAAATCGCCATTATCGTTATAACAAACACCTTCAGTTTGAGCGCCATGAATAGCTTCTAAATCTAATCGGCGATTATTTCCGCTGAAAAAATTATTTCCGGCAAAATCGCTGAAAATCCATATAAATGGCATAAAATCTTTATAACCCAAAACACTAAGAACGTTATTTTCAGTATTATACGAGGCATCAGTAACTAATCCATCTGCATTGAATTCATACAATACGTTAACAGTATATTCTCCGGACATTTTTGGAATAGCATAAACACTTGTTTTTAAGTTAACCCAGTTTTTAGTAAAAATATAAAGACTGTCTCCATAACTAAAAAGTGCTTCGCCATCGAAATTGTTTAGTCTTGGTCGTACAATAAAATTATACTGATTGGCATATTTGAATTGAATATGTTCTACTTTTACACTATCGCTTTCTTTTTCCGGAATATCATTTTTAGCGATTTTATATATGCTCAAATCTTTACGATTTCCTAAATTATTACCAAAATCGCCCACATAAATAAAATCATCATCTTGTGTTAAGCTTTCAAAATCAATATTTTGCACATCAATTAAACTAATTGTTTGTACAATATCGCCGGTTTCAATATTGAGTCGGTAAATTTGCGCTTCTCCTCCGCTATCGTTTAAAGTCCAAATACCATTTCTGTAAAAGATTAAGCCGGATGTTTCATTTACTTTATCCGAAAGACTATCAATCAATACTTTAGGCGAATAAACTTCCAATGCATATTCATTTTTGTTTTGGTTTTCGCAAGAAGAGAAAAAATTTAAAGCAGTAAATAAGAACAGAAATAGTTTTAAAGCTTTAGTCATTTTGATTCTTTTTTAGCAGCCAATAGAGTATTCTTCAATAAAGCGGCAATTGTCATTGGTCCAACACCTCCGGGAACAGGAGTAATATGGCTCGCTTTTTTAGAAACTGCCTCAAAATCAACATCTCCGATTAAACGATAACCTTTTGCTGCCTTTTCATCATTAATACGGTGAATTCCTACATCAATTACAACTGCTCCTTTTTTAACCATATCGCCTTTTAAAAATTCCGGCTGACCAATGGCAGCGATAATGATATCAGCTTTTAGTGTAATTTCGGCTAAATTTTGAGTACGGCTATGACACAGAGTTACAGTTGCATCGCCATATGGCGCTTTGCGCGAAAGCAATATAGATATTGGAGTACCAACAATATTGCTACGACCTAAGACAACAACATTTTTTCCTTTTGTTTCAATTTTATAAGTCTCTAATAAATATAGAATTCCCTGTGGTGTTGCCGAAATAAGAGCAGGTTCACCAAGAACCATTTTTCCAACATTCATTGGATGAAAACCATCCACATCTTTACGATAGTCGATAGCATTTATAATCCGTTCTACATTAATATGTTGAGGCAAAGGTAATTGAACAATAAAACCATCAACCTCTTCGTCCTTATTCAGAAAATTGATAAGTTCGAGCAACTCTTTTTCTGTGGTTCTAGCAGATAAACGATATATAGATGATGTTATACCAACATCGCGACTGGCTTTTTCTTTGCTTGCTACATAAGTTTGACTTGCAGCATCATCTCCAACTAAAACAGCAACTAAATGAGGAGCTTTAATTTCATTGTCAATCATTGCGGCTACTTCTTTAGCAATTTCTTTTTTTAGTTTTGCAGCTGCTTCTTTGCCATCTATTAATATCATAATTCAATAAGATTAAATTCTGTTTTGCACCAAAATATTTAACGACGACCACCCATACGATTCATCATATTTGCCATGGCTTTTCCACCGCCTTTGGTCATCATTTTCATCATCTTTCGGGTTTCGTCAAACTGCTTTATTAATTTATTAACTTCCTGAATATCAGTTCCTGAACCAAGAGCAATACGCTTCCTGCGACTACCATTTAAAACAGAAGGATTCTCACGCTCTTCAATTGTCATAGAAAAAATAATCGATTCAATATTTTTAAAAGCATCATCTTCAATATCAACATTTTTCATGGCTTTGCTCATGCCGGGAATCATCCCCATAAGATCTTTTACATTTCCCATTTTCTTAATCTGCTTTATCTGACCAAGAAAATCGTTAAAATTAAACTGATCTTTCGCTATTTTTCTTTGGAGTATTTTTGCTTCTTCTTCATCAAACTGCTCTTGAGCACGCTCAACCAGAGAAACAATATCACCCATTCCCAAAATCCGATCAGCCATACGTTCAGGATGGAAAACATCCAGCGCATCCATTTTTTCGCCTATTCCAACAAATTTAATTGGTTTATTTACGACAGTACGAATTGTTAAAGCAGCACCACCACGAGTATCACCATCGAGTTTAGTAAGAATTACACCATCAAAGTCAAGTCGATCGTTAAAAGCTTTGGCTGTATTTACTGCATCTTGTCCTGTCATTGAATCGACAACAAACAAAGTTTCATGTGGTTTAATAGCACTTTTGATAGCGGCAATCTCAGACATCATTTTATCGTCGATGGCTAAACGACCGGCAGTATCAACAATTACCACATTGTAAGACCTTTCGTGTGCCAGTTTAACAGCTGCCTTTGCAATTTTTACCGGGTCTTGAACTCCTTCTTCAGTATAAACATCAACACCAATTTCAGCTCCAAGTACTTTAAGTTGCTCAATAGCGGCCGGTCGATAAATATCACAGGCAACCAACAACGGTGTTTTTCCTTTTTTATTTTTTAAATAACTGGCAAGTTTTGCTGAGAAAGTTGTTTTACCGGATCCTTGCAATCCAGACATTAAGATTATTGTTGGATTGGGTTTTGTATTTATTTCAGCCGTTTCTCCGCCCATCAATTTGGCAAGTTCATCGTGAACAATTTTAACCATTAACTGATTCGGCGAAACTGCAGTTAACACATTTTGACCCAATGCTTTTTCTTTTACCGTTGTAGTAAAATCTTTGGCAATTTTAAAGCTAACATCAGCTTCGAGTAAAGCCTTTCGAATTTCCTTAACTGTTTCAGCAACATTTATTTCACTAATTCTTCCCTGCCCTTTTAAAACTTTTAGGGAACGCTCTAGTCTTTCGCTTAATCCTTCAAACATAGTATTTTGTGTATTCTGTTTTTTTGAGTTTGCAAAATTAGCAAATATTCTTTTAGAAAAGTTGTTTTAATAAGTTCACAAGTAAAATATAAAGGAGAATAAAAAAAGGTGCGAATAACCAGTTCGCACCTCAAACACAAACCATAATTAACCAAAGAAATATTATCAGGACGATAACATTTCCAGATGCAAAGTTACTCATAAATTATACTAGTGCAAGTTATCTGCAAAAAAAATTTAAACAAATTAGCAAGCGTAATGATTTTCCTGATAAACGTTATTGTTTTCTAAAAGTTCGTTCAAAAACACTTGTGTTTCCGACCCTATCAACAACCTCCATCTTTAACTTATTTTCGTCAAGCAATCTTTCCGATTCGATATAATGAAAAAGCAAATCGTTTTTAGCATCGTATTCAAACAATACCCATTCATTGTTTAGATATCCATTATAATCTTTAATCCCACTCAACTCATCTTTTATAATAAAGCTGAGTTTGAAACCCTTTTCTAAAACTGAATTTTTTGATGAGTTAAGCATCTTTATTTGAGGTTTAATAGTATCAGCAACAATTGTATAATCGCCAAAACTGCGAATGGAAGCTGTTGCCCAAGAACCTTCCCATATAGTTGTGGAGGTAGAATAATTTTTATCTTCTATTCTGGCAATCAGCAATTTACTTTTCATTGTTTTAGGAATACTATCTGCTTTTATGCTTATTTTAATGTATTTATGTAATGGTACATCTTTTTTATGTATTTGATAAATCGGCGTATAGCCATTACTATCAGAAGCTAAAATATCAGAATGAAAATAAAGACTATCGTAAAGTGAATTTGAGGGCAAGAATAATTTCATTTTTTCTGTTTCGAAAATATTTTCCTGTTCAACATAAAAAACAGCTTTTTTGATGGTGTCAGGAGCAATTGTTTCGATTGTATCAATGTCAGCTGCATAAGCATAAAACTTTAATACAGAGGCATTTCCGGCGGCGTCTTTAACCTGATAGCTTATCTTATGGAATCCACTATCAGATAATTGAATAACACCATTATTCTGAACATCGGTATAAATTTTAAGCTCGTTATGTTGGCCAATATAAGAACGTTGGTATCTTCTTTTGTAATTGGAATAATATGCATAATCGATAAATGAATTTATATATCTTCCTGTTGAAAAATCGAGTCTTTCCTGACGGTTTCCATATACTTTTAAAGAATCCACAAATAATTCTACCTCAAACACACCATTATTATTATTTGAATCGTTTTGTTTATCTATTGTATTGATACCCAGATAGAAATTTTTTGATAATCCTATAGTATCTCCTATATTTAAATAATAATTCTTTCCACCTCCTTTTAATTCCAAATTAAATGGCTTTTTTCCAATAGGATAAACCCGAATAGATTGAATAATTGGCCTGATATTGTCTTTCACTTCTATTCCAAACAAAATTGGATTTAGTGGTTCCTGGGTTTTTTCATCTCTTATTTCAAAATGTAGATGTGGGCCTTCAGAACCACCTGAATTACCTGAAAAAGCAATCAAATCGCCTTTGGCAAACTCAAACTGATTTTTATTCAGATATAAATCAACTTCAAAAGATTTTCGTTTATACTGTTGATTTTTAACATACCCTGCCAGTTTATCATCAATTTTACTTAGATGTGCATAAACAGTTACATAGCCGTTAGGATGCGTAAGATAAATAGTTTTACCATAGCTAAAAGCTGATATTTTAATACGACTGACATAGCCGTCGGCAGCGGCATAAACAGAAGCTCCTTCAACCTGGCGTGTTTTTATATCAATACCTGTATGAAAATGATCAGAACGCAATTCGCCGAATGTTCCTGAAAGCAAAATCCTAAAATCGATTGGAGAACGGAAATAGTTCTGAGGATAAGGGTTTTGACTGTTTGCATTATCGGGAAAAATAGTAGAAATTAAGAAAATCAGTAGAAAAATTCGTTGCATTTTTAGTATATTTGTTTGATGCGCAAAAATAGTAAAAACCCAATAATAGCCTAATAACAGAATTGCCGATAAGAATTTAAACAGCTCGGAAATAATCAATAAATTTGCAAATTGAAATTAAATATAATTCATATCAATAGATTTACATATTTGAGGGACAAATGAAGGTAACATTTAACAAAGTACGGAAACCCCGACAGTTTAATATTAAAACACGTTTTTATGATGCAAAAAAAGAAGCTGAAGAAAAACGAAAAAAAGAAATTGATGACAAAATTAATAATCCAGATCGAGTAGATTTCCGTAAAGAGATTCGATTAAAATGGGGACGTGAAGATTTGGCACGAAAAAAATCGAAGAAATACGCGCTTTATATTTATATTATTTTACTAATCCTTATCCTATATTTTATTCTTAAATAATGGCTGATATCATTCAACTTTTGCCGGATTCTGTTGCTAATCAAATTGCTGCCGGTGAGGTTATTCAGCGGCCTGCTTCTGCTGTAAAAGAGTTGCTTGAAAATGCTTTGGATGCCGGTGCTACAGAAATCAGTTTGATTATAAAAGATGCCGGAAAAACATTGGTTCAGGTTGTAGATAATGGTAATGGAATGTCGGAAACTGACGCCCGTCTTTGCTTTGAGAAACATGCCACATCAAAAATAAAATCAGCCGACGATTTATTTGCGCTTTCTACTTTAGGTTTTCGTGGCGAAGCTCTAGCTTCAATTGCAGCTATTGCCCATGTTGAATTAAAAACAAAACAAACAAATAATGAACTGGGAACCTGCATTTTAATTGAAGGTACTGAAGTCTTATCACAAAATAGTTGTCAGCATAAAACCGGAACTTCAATTTCAGTAAAAAACCTCTTTTACAATGTTCCTG
Organism: uncultured Draconibacterium sp.; assembly: GCA_964616585.1. Taxonomy (GTDB): domain Bacteria; phylum Bacteroidota; class Bacteroidia; order Bacteroidales; family UBA12170; genus UBA12170. Next base: position 3,837 of record CAZTST010000011.1, on the reverse strand, counting down.
CTCGCCGTAACTTTTTAAAGTCGAATACTGCTGAATTACGTCATATTATTGATGAATTTCAAAGAGTTGCATTAACCAGCCCTGAAGTTGCCTACACTTTTTACAATAATGGTCAAATGTTGTTTCAGCTTAAATCTTCGAACCTGAAACAGCGTATTGTAGGCATTTTCGGCAACAATTATAACGAACGTTTAGTTCCTTTGGAGCAAAGTTCTGCTCATGTTAATATTCATGGTTTTATCGGCAAGCCTGAATTTGCAAAAAAAACACGCGGAGAACAGTTTTTCTTTGCTAACAACCGTTTTATTAAACATTCTTATTTTCATCATGCGGTAATAAATACATTTCAGGAATTGATTCCTGAAAATGCTATTCCGAGTTATTTTATTTTTATTGAAGTCGATCCAAAATCAATAGATGTAAATATTCATCCAACCAAAGTGGAAGTCAATTTTTTGGATAAACACTTGATTTATGCTTTCTTAAGTTCTTCTCTAAAAAAAGCTCTGGCACAACACAATCTTACTCCTACTTTAGATTTTGAAACAGAACCGGGTTTTAATTTTGATTTTCCTGCAGATAGACCAATCCGACCACCGCAAATGAAAATCAATCCTGATTATAATCCTTTTGATAATACAATAAAAAAGGCCTCGTCATTCCAAACAGAAAAAGACAAAAACCTTCTACCTTGGGAAAAACTTTATACTTCACACGGCGAAAATTATTCGGAAAACAATATCGATCAACCATTTGAAATAAGCACACATAACGAATTAGAAGAAAATAAACATAATGTTATACAGAGCGGTCTAAAATATATTTTAACTACTGTCAAATCAGGATTAATGATTATAGATCAGCAATATGCACATGAGCGTATTCTTTTTGAAAATTATACTAAGCGTTTTCAATCAGGGAGAAGCCCTTCGCAGCAACTTTTATTTCCTATTCAGCTTCATTTTACGGTAGCTGATAGCGAAATAGTTAAACAATTGCTTCCCGATTTAAAAGAGATTGGATTTGATTTGGAGCAATTCGGGCAACAAAATTTTGTAGCTAATGGCACACCTCCTGAAGTACAGGAAAGTCAGATTCAAGGTGTTATTGAACAAATAATTGAAAATAAAAAATCGACTAAAAGTTTTGATCAGGACAGGAAAATAAATTTTGCGAAAAGCCTGGCTCGGCAACTGGCCATAAAGGCAGGCCAGCGATTGAAAACAGAAGAAATGACACGCTTGATTGATGAACTTTTTGCCTGTCAAATACCAGACAAATCGCCCGGAGGGCAAACCATTATTAAGATTATTGGCATAGAAGAAATGGATGAAAAATTCCAAAAAGAATAATTGTATTTTTGGCAAGCATTTTGAATAAAAAATCGACTAATAAAAACTTAATTGAATGAATCAACAATTCAGACCTCATAGATTTAGCATATTACCTCCGGTTGTTAAAAACCTT
>CAZTST010000011.1:0-2360 GCA_964616585.1 uncultured Draconibacterium sp. | reverse complement strand
AATAAACGGCCTTTTCTTTTTAGCCGCGCTTGGCGTTGGAGCTGCCTTCAAATATGATTTAAATAATCTGTTCGGACTTCATTATATTGGTTCTGAATACTTCAGGCCTTATCAATATGTGACATATATGTTTATGCATAGCACGCAAAATTTTTCTCATATATTGTTTAATATGTTTGCCTTATGGATGTTTGGCAATACTTTGGAAAATGTTTGGGGAAGCAAAAAATTCCTTATTTATTATTTAGTAACAGGATTAGGTGCTGGAATTGTTTATACTTTTTGGATTCATTTTCAATTGGCACCAACGCTTGACGCAATTGATTTTTTCCTGAACAACCCCAGCATTTCTTCTTTTGTTGAATTCAGGAATTCCGACTTCTTTCAAATTGGAAGTTACGATATACAAAACAATTTCAACGCTTTTGCTAGTGAATATAATCGGCTGATATCCAACAATCCAACTCAAGCTTTACAGGAAAGCATTAGTTTTATGGAGCAATATCGCATTGACTTTTTAAATGCTCATACTGTTGTTGGAGCCAGCGGAGCAGTCTTTGGAATTCTTCTTGCATTTGGAATGATGTTTCCCAACTCTCTCCTTTATTTATATTTTGCCATACCGATTAAAGCTAAATGGTTTGTAATTCTTTACGGGCTTTTTGAACTTTATTCAGGTATTTCTAACAATCCTAACGATAATGTGGCTCATTTTGCGCATTTAGGAGGAATGGTTTTTGGATTTTTACTTATTATGTTTTGGAAAAAGAAAGGAAGATTGCATTGATGAATAACAGCTCAAATCCTTATAAAAAAAATCCCATAGAATATTGGATAGCCATAAAGCAATTTTTTGGACAAAAATCAGCTTTATCTAATCTTATTTTGATTAATGTTTTGGTTTTTCTTTTTATCAATCTTGTAAACTTATTTTTATATTTATTCTCTCTCGACCAGTCATTTATCCAAACAAGTGGTGTTTCTCGTTTAGTATATTGGTTGTCGCTGCCTGCTGATTTGGGAGCTCTAATCTTCAAGCCATGGACATTGATTAGCTATATGTTTGTTCAGGAAGGATTTTTCCATTTGTTTTTTAATATGTTGGTTTTATATATAGGAGGACAAATTTTTATAAATTTCCTAAGCTCAAAAATGTTGGTAACTACTTATTTTTTAGGTGGTTTAAGTGGCGCTTTACTTTATATCATTTCGTTTAATATTTTTCCTGCTTTTAGTCAAAATTTAGGAAATGCAATTGCTTTAGGCTCTTCAGCATCTGTACTGGCCATATTTGTAGCCAGCGCTACTCGTGCACCGGAATTAAAGTTACAATTGTTTTTATTTGGCCAGGTTAAATTAAAATATATCGCTTTGGTTATTATTGTATTGGATGTTTTGAATATCCAAAATGGCAATGCAGGCGGACATATTGCGCATTTAGGTGGCGCACTTTATGGATTTTTATTTGTTCGATACTTAAAACAAGGAAAAAATATTGGTTCGTTTTTTGAAAATCTAAATCTCAGAACATTTTTTAATTGGTTTAAAAAACCTAATCAAAATTTCAAAAATGTTCATACTAATCCAAGACCGTCAAGTGATGAAGATTATTTAAGAAAGAAGGCCGAAGAACAAGCTGCTATTGATGAAATTTTGGAGAAAATTAAAAAATCAGGTTATGAAAGTCTTTCTGCTGCTGAAAAAGCAAGACTTTTTAATGCAAGTATAAGAAAATAACACAAAGCTCCATTTAGGACACATTCCAAAGTTTGGACATATTCCAGTCAAATTCCCCTAATTTATCCGATTATATTCTTGGACTTCGACTACTTATGAACCTATCTTTGTAAAAGAAATTCGTAACAGGCTTTCGACAATTAAAAGAATAAAAAAATAACCAATTTTAGTTTAGGACTTTCTCATAGTTTGTTTTAGATAATAGTTAGTAAGAGATGATGAGCATGGCATCATCTCTTTTTTTATTAAGCTTATTTTTCTATTAGCGCTTTTTTACCGACTATTTTCTTAGTTTTGTTTAATGGCAAAAAAAAATCGCAATATTCGTTTTAATCTCTTTCTGTGGATTAATCAGTTTTTTGTATTTCTGCTGGTGCTAACCTATGTATCGCCTTATATTCCTCCACATTTATTCTGGCCTCTTTCAGTTTTCGGTTTGGCTTATCCGCTTTTATTGCTAATAAATATTTTATTCTTTGTTTTCTGGCTTCTATTATTGAACAAAAACCTGCTTTATTCTCTTTTAGCTATTCTTATTGGAATGAATACTTTAAATAAACATTTTCGTTTTAAAAGTCCTGATGAACAGGCTTTTGAACAGTCTTTTAAATTGGTCTCATTCA
>CAZTST010000010.1:10502-26348 GCA_964616585.1 uncultured Draconibacterium sp. | reverse complement strand
CTAATAAACAATTATGTTAACATAACAAAAAGCGTTCAAGTTGCAGATTTATTATTCTGACAAATTAATTTATAGCCTTGAGCAATTTATATATTGAAGAACTGAGAATAAAGTTTTAAGCTCTTTAAATTCATATGATTTCTTTTCAGAATAAAATTCATATATAATTTCTACGAAATTCGTATTTAAAATTTGTTAAAGCATTAAATTTGAATTTGGATAATGGTTAAAAAAATGCAAAGCGAAAACTACCTTAAGAAGATTATAAGATGCGAATAAAAATCAAGCATCTCTGTTGTATCTATTTCTTTTTGACAATAATAAATAGTTTCTTTGTAAAATTCAAATCTGAAATTAATTGAAATGCCGTTATCAGAGTAGACAACGTAAATTCAAATTTTCTAAAAATCAACTGAGCCTGCAAATAATCTATTGTATAAAAGTTTTAATTTTGCATTTCTTGTCACATAAATTACAACTTTTATTCTTTTCAATTGAGGTAGTATTTTAGATTATTATAGAGTCAAATTTCTTTTGATCTTTAAATTAATTTTTATCAAGAATAGAAACAAAATAATATTTATGAAATCAAAATGCTTATTATAAAATATGTTTGTAAGTAAAGTTTTACAGCGAGCATTTTTTTGATCACGCTTAAAAAACCATGAAAAAATTCAATAGAAAAACAAGATGCTTTTTCATCGTTTTCTTAAAGTTTTACAATTTTCAAAATTTTGACGTGTAATCTTTTTTCAAAGTTGAAAATATCAAATCCAATCTGACTATAAATTGTTTTAAAAAATGCATCAAACTAGATTCTAAATTTCTATCATCTATACTGTCTTATTCAACTTTGCACACAGTTATATGACTTTTTTTCATTTTAATCAAAATAATATGTTGGGCATCACAATGTATAAAAATGTCTTTTTATTTGATTTAAATCATTAACGAATTAATATAATAAAACTAAAGATTAATATTGCGTGTAAATTTATAATTCAATAGTTTCAATAACTTAAATTATTATGTTAAATAAATAAAATTTTATATTACATAAAGTTTTACTGAAAACAAATTTATCACGCATTAGAATTTATCATAATTTTTTTAGTTAAAATTTAAATTCAGTTATTTATTTTGATGTTTTTACTTTCGAAAATAAATATTTATATTTTGGAAAGAATTAGCTAAAAACTCCGGTATTTCATGAAAAGTTCAAAATTCGCCTGGAAACCCATTAAATTAGGTTCAAATTTTCATTTTGCATACAAATAAGGAGCAAATATTTGATATAAGCAACTTTGTTGGCTAATGAAACAATATGACCAATTTTATAAAAAAACGCGCTAAAAACAACCTTTTTATAAATATTTTAATACCAGCATAATATATGGCTTTAAGTGTTGAAATTTTGATTATATTCTAAAAAAAGAGTATTTCAAGCTATTTTGTTAGTTCGTTAAATTGCACTTCCTTTGTTGGTTATTTAGAAAAATTATAAATAAGCAAATGCTACATAAAATTCAAAGTATAAAATATCTTACAAATTCGGCATATATTATTCGCATGGAAAGGAATAATTTTGATTATGTACCTGGGCAATATATAAGTTTAGGCTTAGCCGACGATATGAACATGCGCGAATATTCTATTTACAGTGGTGTAAATAATCAATATTTGGAGGTTTTAATAAAAGAGGTAAAAGATGGTGATGTTTCTGTTTTATTGAAAAAAGTTAAAATTGGACAGTCACTTAATGTTGAAGGTCCTTATGGTTTTTTTACATTGCGAGAAGAGGATATTAAAAACAGGCGGTTTTTATTTCTTGCAACAGGTACCGGAATTTCACCATTCCATAGTTTTATTCTATCATATCCTAAACTTAACTATAAACTTATACACGGCATAAGTAATATTTCGGAGGCTTATGAAAAAGAAATCTATTTAGATAATAGTTATTTTTCTGCTACTAGTCGCGACTCAAATGGTGACTTCAGCGGTCGATTAACCACATATTTATCAACCCTTAATGTTAAACCTGATACTTTATGCTATCTATGTGGAAATGTTGATATGATACATGATGCCTATGATATTTTGCAGGAAAAAGGTATTGCTGTGGATCAGATTCATTCTGAAGTATATTTTTAATTTGTATTTTCGCATTCTTAACCTTTTAAAACATGAACCAATGCGAAAAATAATCTTTCTATTAACCATTTTAATTATTAGTCAATCTTTTTTAAATGCTCAGAATAAAAAAGTTGTTTCTCCTGAAATATACGACGATTGGAAAAGCGTTTCGACAACTACAATTTCTGCTAAAGGGAACTTTGTGAGTTATGAAATAAACCCACAAGTAGGAGATGGAAACTTAGTTGTTAAAGACTTTAATGGAACTAACGAAAAAATATTTCCTCGAGGATATAAAGCTGTATTTTCTGATAATGAGGATTATATGGTTTTTCAGGTAAAAGCCGAACACAAAAAAGTGCGCGACCTCAAATTGAAAAAGAAGAAAAACGATGACCTTCCAAAAGATTCACTATTTATTCTTAACTTAATATCAGGTGAACTTATTTATTATTCAAACCTAATTTCTGTAGATGTTGCTAAAGAAAAGAGTAATTGGATGGCTTTTTTACTTAAGCCCGATGAACCTAAAAAAGACACAATTAACAAAAAAGAAGAAGCAAAAAAACCAAAAACTAAAGAAAAAACGTCTAAAGACGATCCTAAAACCAATACTTTAATGGTGCTGAATCCTATGAATGATACTACATATGAATTCAAAGATGTTGTTGATTTTACGCTTTCGAGAAACGGCGAACTAATTGGATTTAGCACTTTTAAAAGAGATAGTTTAATATCCTCAAAACTTTTTGTTTTCGAGACAAGAAAAGAAAAAGCAATAGAAGTATTTGAAATAAATGGACTACTAAAAAAGCCAACTGCTGATAATGGTGGACATAATCTGGCATTTATCAGCACCACAGATACAGCCAAACGCAAACTTTATAGCTTGCAAAATTATTCGCTCAAACAGAATAAAGTAAAAACTATTGTTGATACCAGTTATACCTCATTTACAAATGGTTGGATAACTAGTGAAAATGCCGAAATCTATTTCTCGCGCAACAACGAAAGGCTTTATTTTGGTGTTGCAGCAAAACCCGAAAAAGAAATAAAAGACACACTTCTTCCTGAAGAAAAAGTTAATATTGATATTTGGAATTGGCAAGACGAATATTTGCAACCTCAACAATTGGTTCAGCTTAAAAGAGAAAAAAACAAGACATATTTAAGTGTTTTTCATTTGAATACAGATAAAATCACACAACTTGGTACTGAAGAAATGGAGAGCGTGCGACCCATACTTAAAGGTAATTCTGATGTCGCCTTAGGAACTGATAATCGAGCTTATCGAAAACGATCGTCATGGGAAAGCCCGGGTTATAGAGATGTTTATGCTATTGATGTGAATACCGGAAATAAAAGCTTGTTGCTCAAAGAAATTCAATCGCATTTTGGCTTATCGCCGAACGGTAATTATGTTTATTGGTATGCTAATGAAGATAGCAGCTGGTATTCGAAACCTTTAAGTGGTGGAAATATTGTTCTTTTAAACAAAGAAATTGATATTCCTCTTTACGATGAATCACATGATTATCCGCAAGATCCAAATGATTACGGTGTTGCAGGATGGACAGAAAATGATAAATACATTATTTTTTATGATAAATTCGATTTATGGCTTGCCGATCCTTCGGGAAAAGAAAATCCGATAAATTTAACTCAAGGTTTTGGCAGAAAAAATAATACAGAACTTCGTTATTTACAACTCGATGAAGAAGAAGAATGGATAAACACCAAAGCTGCCATAATGCTCATCGCACAGAATAAAACTACTAAACAAGCCGGTTTTTACAGCTTTAATTTTAAAACAAGAATTGTTGAAGAATTATGTCTGGGCGATTATCGTTATTATACTCCAAAAAAAGCAAAAAACGAAAATCGTATTATTTGGCAAAGAGGTAATTTAAATGAATATTACAATTTGTGGTCGAGCACTTTAGATTTTAAAAATGAAACAAAGCTTTCTGATGCAAACCCGCAACAAAAAGATTATAATTGGGGTAGCGTTGAGCTGGTTAAATGGAATAATACAGATGGCAAAGAAGTAGAAGGTTTGTTGTATAAACCCGAAGATTTCGATCCAAACAAAAAATATCCAATGATAGTTTATTTCTATCGCCTACATTCCGATGATTTATTTAATCATTATCTTCCAACCCCTAGCCGCTCTGTTATAAATCCTCTGCATTATATAAGCAATGGTTATTTAGTATTTATGCCGAATATTCATTATAAAGAAGGATATCCCGGAATGAGCGCTTACAATCATATTGTTAGCGGTACATTATCAATGATTGCTAAAGGATTTGTCGACAAGGAAAATATTGGTATTCAAGGACAAAGTTGGGGTGGATATCAAACGCTTTATATTGTTACACAAACAGATATGTTTAAGGCGGCTAATTCCGGAGCTCCAGTTTCCAATATGACAAGTGCCTATGGAGGAATTCGTTGGCAAAGTGGAATGAATCGTGCCTTTCAGTATGAAGAAACACAAAGCAGAATAGGCGGTACTTTATGGGAGCTGCCATTACAATATATCGAAAATTCTCCTATTTTTTATGTGCCTAAAATCAACACTCCAATTATGTTTCGACATGATGATGCTGATGGAGCAGTGCCATGGTATCAAGGCATTGAAATATTTGTGGCTATGCGCCGATTAAATAAGCCTGCATGGTTGTTAAACTATAATGATGCAGGACATAATTTAACTGTAAAACGCTCTAATCAGATGGACTTTACAATTAGAATGAAACAATTTTTCGATCATTATCTTAAAGGAGCGCCGGCACCTGTTTGGATGATTGATGGTATTCCTGCAATTGATAAGGGAAAGAAATTCGGTTTTGAGTTGAAATAATATTTAGCGCACGAATTAATTCAATAATGAGCTAATGAATTTTACTTTCATTAGCTCATTATCATTTTTGCAAATTTGTACATCAAAATGCTTCTTTATTAAACCAATCCTGCTCCCAAATATCATTTCTAATTTTCTCAATTCTTTCTTCAAAAATAGAAATCAAAGCATTTTCTGAGATATAATCTAGGGCTTCGACAAAAGAACGTTGTATGCTTGTGTAAAACGCCTCCTGTTTAACCAAATTCTCTGCCGAATAGCAAATGGCCGTTTCTACATTATAGAGCATTAAATCGGCGATAAAATTTGTTTCTAGACCCAATTTTAAAAACACTTTAATACATTTTTGAGCAATCGATCTTCTTTTCTTAGGTTTTCTGCCTGACACAGGAAAATATTCTCGTTGAATTTTAAACTTACATTCTTCTATCCGTATGTTTTCGTTGGGATTGAAAACAAAATCGTAAAATTCTTTTACCTCCTTTAGTCGGCTATAAAGCTCAATAAGTTGTTCTTCAAGTTGTTCCTTCGATAATCCGCTTACGTATTTCTTTAAAGCTTTTTTACTCATAATGGAACAATAAATAAAGAGTTTAGTTAGATTTCGTTGTCAGATTCCGTTTTCTCAATCAGAACGATTTCTTTATCTTTTTTCCAAACATTAATGTTTAATCCAAACCTAACATTTGTCATGCTGTGATTACTAAATGGAGCAACAACCGGTAGCAAATTATCACTTAGCACATAAAACTGCAGTGCGCCTAATTTTAACGACATGCCCAAACCAATATTAGCAGCCGAACCTTTAACAATGGAATAATTGGCCTTTAATCCAAAAGCGTTTCCAAATTGTCGGTTTATTCCTACACTTACTGCCGATTGTAGATTACCACCTCTTGAGCGTCCCCAAAGCAAAAGATCAACCCAGCTTTTATCATCAAGTTTATACGAACCGCTTAAATAAAATTTGGTGGCTAAAGTAGTTTTGAATGCATTGTTAGTTTCAACAAAATTAAAACGGGCATCCAATGTGTCGAGTACTTCCTGAAAAGGATCGTCATCACCACTATCATCACCTAAACTGCCCAAATCAACGCCATTAAAAGTATAAGTAGCATTTGGAATAGCGTAATTCGCAATATCAGAATTCCAATTAATAAATCCCAAATCTATAATGCTGGCACTCAGATGTATGCGATCATTTAAACTATATTGTGCTCCAAAATCGAAAGCAAAACCTTTATTTTTTGAGCCAAAGATATATTTCATAGGATCAAAATCGTCCGTATTAATCGAATCCAGAATATCGGGAGCTCCATAAAATGAGGCGTTTATCAATACATCAGCATCGGCGCGAACGCTAAATGCTGATATTGGATCTTCTTGCGTAGTGATTGAAGCATCAAATTTCTCAAAATTAATACTTCCTAAACCAACCAGATATTTGAGGCGAGTACCAAGAGTTAGCTTTTCAGTAGCATCGTACGAAAAGCCCAGATGATATTGCAAATAGGCTGTAATATCTAAATCCATATCGCTAAAATCGGCTGTTTTATTCATAAAACGCGAATCGGCATTTCCATACCAAACCAACTCCAAAAGCTCTTTGTCGAGATTAAAACCTGCATCAATTTGAGCGCTTACACCAAAAGAAACAAAGCCTTTTGGAACTTTAAAACCGGCATAAAGAATCTCTTCCTGAACATTAAAATTTATTCTGTTTTTATCGCCCAAAGAAGCAACCAAATCGCCTAAATTCAAGATAAGCGAATCTGATGTTGGATCGTCTTGCAATAAGTTATTGGAAAAATCGATAGAATTATTAATTCCTGCATTAACAGACGATAAAGCAGGGAAACCAAGTACAAAACGCGATGGATTCTCAATCGCAGGATTGGTCATATAGTTTTGTGGTATTGCCTTAAAATTGTGTAAGACAAAATTATTTTGGGCTGTAATAATGTTGCTTAGACCTAGTAGAGCAACAATAAAAAAATATTTCTTTCCCATAATTAGTCGATTTTTAAATGAAGCTGTAAACCTAAGGCAACCCTAAGCTCGTAGTTTGAATATAATTTAACGCTTTGTTGACCATGATTAGTAGTACTTACAGTAGCGCTGATTTTTATCGCGTTCGACATCAACATATTGTCGAAAGTTGTTTGATCGATTGCAATGTCAAGGTTTGAGGAAGTTGGCGTGCTAACTTTTCCGCTGGCATCTACTGCAGCAGCTAATATACTTTCTAGCACGATATTATCCAAAGCCTGATTGGTTATAGTGTCCATAAAATAGAGCTGAATATCCATTGTTAATGGAAAACCATTTTGAATGTTTAAGAAAATATTTGCCGATTCAATCAAATCGTTGAAATCTTTCAATTCCGAACTTAAATCGACATCAGTTGTTTGTTCAAACTTCAGATTATTAATACTTAAGTTGAGAGGTAAATCCATCTCAATTCCAAAAACAATCTGACTTGTATCTGTAACAAAATTTGGACTGCCATCGCCAAAAGTATTAGAAACAACTGCGCCGCCATACTCAATAGAAACCGGAGGTAATGCCAAAAGCTCAACAATGTCAGAAGTTTCTTTTGATATCTGAAACTGATCATTAACTGTTTCTCCGACAACATCTGGGTAAGCAAAATAAATTGTATCGTTTCCTTGTGCATTCAGATAATTCAACGCTTGAGCGTTTCCGTCTTTATCTTTACCATTTATTTGAAGAGCGACAGCAATTGGCAATCCAATTGAATTTGAGTAAGTTATATTCATAATGGGATCGGTCAAAGTAAAATCACCCTCAATATCGTTAAAAAAATCAGCGCCAAAGTCGATAAGTTCAGGGTCGAAAACAATGCTGTTTTTGCCAAAAAAGCCTTTGATTAATGAGTATTTTATATCACCCAATTGTATTTCAATATCCATTTTATCAGTAGAGTTAAAAATAACCGGACTTCCTGGAGAGTTTAAAATTTCAAGTTCATATTCGATTGGAACCACATTTGCCGGTGTAAGAATAGTGCTGGTATTTGAAAGATCGATAGTTCCGATAAGTGGAGCTCCTCCGCCATTATAACTAATTGGTATTTCTGCAATTACAGCTTCGCCACTGGTTTTTGAAAGTGTATTTGGAAAACTAATGCGCAACATAAAATCGAGCTGAATTGTTGAGCTGATAGAATAATTTATTATTGTCGATTTTAAATCAATCTGACTTAATTGATATCCTGCATCAACAGATAAATCGATATTAGAGTTGGTTGATGAAAATATCTGAGGCTCAATAATTGCGCTCCCGCTTTCAATGATTAGATTTTCGCAGCTAAAAGAAAACTCCAATTTATCAGTTAAATCAATTAAAACAGGTGTAGAAGTGCCGGGCGAAGAAAAACTTTGCAATTCAATCGACATATCTTTGCTGATGTATTTTCCGTTGAGCGAAATGTTTATGTTCACTAAATTATTAGCTGCTATTAGCGGAATATTTTCATCAAAAACAACAGAATTATCGTTATTTTTTAGCACAAGATGCACATTTTCAATATCGGCAGGAAAATTATTTGTTATAGATAATTTCAAATTTCCTGTCGCAATATTAGCATATTCCAAATTGTTTAGAGGAGGAATAGCAATAATTGTATTGCCTTCGCTGGAAAATGCAGGAAAAGGAAACGTGCTGCTACCATTGGCAGCTTCCAGATAAGCGCGTGTTACTGCGTCCATTGATGCGGATAATGTTTGCAGTGTAACCGATGAAGCAAAATTAAAATCAGCAATACTAATTTGTCCAAGTTCGTAAGAACTCATTATAGCTTGCTGATCAGGAATATTAACTAAATCGGCAACGACTACAGAGAATAACGAATCTTCTGAAAAAACAAGATGTATGGCGCCATCTTCCTGAAAAACAACTGTTTCGCTGGGTTTTATAACATCATCCAACTTTAGGCTGGCTTCAAAAAGAGGCATAGCAACTGTAGGAGAATAGGCGGGCAGTTTAATTTTATCAAACTCAGTATTGCAGCTGATAAAAAACAAAACTATCACCCCAAACAACAAAAAAAATAATCTGTATTTCATAAGCAAATCGTTTTTAAATGAGTATTAAACACAATATTTCATGACAACTTTTAAGCTTGTATTTAAAGTTGGCTATCTAATTGTTTCTAACAAAGATACAATTATAAATAAATATTTTTTCATAAGTTTCAAAATTACATAAAATCAAATAAAATCGCAATACCTTTTTGATTTCAGTTCATACACCTAAGCCTTTAGCGATTCTCCCAACATTGATTAATAATTAACTCATTATTATTACGTATCGTTTTATTTTGTATATTTCGCTACCTAATTCTTTATGACTGAAAACCAATAATATATACGATATAAAGTATTAGAATGTTAAAACATTTTACCTCATGAAAACAATTAAGTCAAAGCATAAAGACCCATTACAAATACGCAATTATTCCTTTTTTGGTGCTGTGGTTTGGACCATACTTCTTTCTTTTGTATTGAGTGTAAATGTGAGAAATATCAAAAATGAAGCTTTAAAAAGGGCATATACCTACACTCAGGTAGGTTTTGAAAAAGATGTATTGTATCGCCGTTGGGCTTCGAAGCATGGTGGTGTTTATGTAAAAATAGACAGTACAACGCCACCGAATCCTTATTTGTCGCACATTCCTAATCGCGATATTATTGTTGATTCTAATTTGCGATTAACCCTTTTGAATCCTGCCTATATGACGCGACAGGTGTATGAATTTCAGGAAGCAGCCGGCGAAGTGCGAGGTCATATTACAAGTTTAAAGCCTATTCGGGGAGAAAATGCTCCTGATGAATGGGAAATTAAGGCCTTAAATTCGTTTGAAAAAGGAGCCGTTGAATACAGCGGAATAGACACTCTGGACGGAAAAGAATATTTCCGTTTTATGAAGCCCTTTAATACGGAAGAAAGTTGTTTAAAATGTCATGCCAAAGATGGTTATAAACTCAACGATATCAGGGGAGGTGTTAGTATTGCATATCCAATGTCTAAAATCTCTTCATTCAGCAAAAGCGAAGTTCAAAATCAATACGTTTTATATTTTGTTCTTTGGATTTTAGGAATAGCAGGAATTATTTTGTCCTATTTTCAACTGATGAAAAATGATCGTAAACGTATTACGGCAGAAGAATCTTTAAAAGAACTCAATGTTCATTTAGAAGATAAAGTTGAACAGCGAAGCCTCGAATTACAAAAATCGCAAAAAGATTGGGAAAACATTTTCAATACCTTGGAAACACCTGCTCAACTAATTGATAAAAATCATATTATCAAATATGTTAATAATGCAACGCTGAAAGTTTTTGAAAGCACACGTGAAGAATTGATCGGAAAAAAATGTCATATCTTGTTTCACTTAAGTGATTCTCCTCCTGAAGGTTGCCCTCTCGTAAGCGCATTGAAAGAGAACAAACCTTTTAGAAACGAAATGCTTATTGAAGCACAAGGAACAACTTATATCGTTTCCTGTTCGCCTATTTATGATACCGAAGGAAATATTGAGCATTTTATGCATATTATGACCAATATATCTGAACGTAAAGAGATGGAAATCAAATTAAAAGAAAGCCAACAACGATTCGAAACTCTCTTTAATTATAGTGCAGATGCAATTTTTGTTCATCCTTATATCGAATCGGGATTTAATAATTTTATTGAAGTCAATCGGGTGGCCTGTGAAATGTTTGCCTACAGCCGCGAAGAATTATTAAAACTTAGTGTTATAGATATCAGCAGTAAACCTGATGCTGAATTTGAAGGTGCAGAGGCAAAACGAAGGAAACTTAGTCGTGAAGAGAGCACTGTTTTCGAAGCAAAAATGATTAAAAAGGACGGCGAAGTTTTCCCTGTTGAAATAAGCTCAATTATTTTTGATTATCAGGGACAAGAAGCTATTGTTTCGGTGGTGCGTGATATATCGAAACGAGAAAAAATGAACAAAGATTTCAGACAATTAAATACTGAACTCGATAAAAGAATAAAAGAATTGGGATTTCTGTTAGAAGTAAGCCAAACCCTTGTTAGAACTCAGGAATTGGAAAATATTTTACAAGCCATTACCGATTTTTCTACCCGAATGATTTCTTTAGATAGTACAGCAATTTATCTGGTGCAAGGCGATAAAATTTATCTTGGTGCTGCTACTCCGGCAATTTCACCCGATTTTCCCGAAGAATTCAGATATGCTATTTTAAAAGAGCACCCAAATATCGCAAAATGTATTTTAACTTCAAAACCTCATACTATTCCTGATTTGGAAAAAGCAGAGCTGACTGAAGCAGAAAAACAAATATTGAAAGTCAGAAACTTTAAAACCCTTCTTTATATGCCTTTGATGATTGAATCTCGTGCAGTTGGAGTTTTAATAATGGGTACTTTTGATAAAGTACGGGAATTTACAAAACACGAAATCGATTTATTTATAACGCTTTCAGTTCAATCTGCACTAACTATCGAAAATGCTTTATTGTACAGTGAATCAAGAAAATATGCAGATAACTTAGAATCAAAAGTTCAACAATTAACAAAAGCTGAAAAGGAAATTATGGATCTCAACACTGATCTTGAAAAGAAAATTAAAGAGCGTACAGAAGAATTAGAAACCAAAAACGCTGCTTTAGAAAGAATAAATAAATTGTTTATTGGCCGCGAATTGCGCATGGCAGAATTGAAAAAGGAAATTGAGAAATTGAAAGAGAATTAACAAATAAAATGAATAAATCGCAACCCATAGTGGTAAAAAAACAAAAGCCACAAAGGCACAACAAGAAAAGAAAAAGATATTGAGAAATTAGGGCTCTTATATAGGATCGGTGTTAAGATTGTTAAGGGAGTCGAAATAATTATTAATGAGTTCCTAAAGCGTTCGTATGAACTTTCGCCGAAGTGTGACTGACAAATGACAATAAATGACATGAACAAAATGAGCAAGTAAAAGATTAAAAAACATGAACAGCATAGCAATCAACCAAATTTTAATTCTGTTTTTACAATGTTTAATTGTAGCAACTCTACTTTTATCCTTATTCCGCCTGAGAACATTATTTGGATTGGGATTATTGTTTACTGCGTTGGGTGTATTTCAATATTTGCAGGTATTTCTTGTAAGTTCAATATATATAGAAATTATGCCGGGCATAGTAATTTCTCCGGCGATGGTCTTGTTTACAGGGAGTATTTTCGCCATTCTACTTGTTTACATTCGCGAAGATGCTTTAGAAGCGCGTAAAATAATTTATGCTTTAGTTATCGCTAACCTTGCTTTAACCTTGCTGCATGTTGTATTCGGCTGGGCAATTGAAGGAGAAGGCATTAAAAACATATATAATCTGCCTAAAGAATTCTTTACGGAAAATGCTATAATTTTATTACTGGGAACGCTAATTCTTTTTATTGATGCTTTTGCAATTATTTTTATTTATGAGATAATTTCGCGTTATGTTTCTCTGCTTTTTTTACGAATACTCTTTTCTACTGTATTGATTATCAGCTTCGATTCCTTGTTTTTTTCTTTATTTGCTTTTTACGGAACTGAAAATTTCTCGAGCGTTTTAGTTTCCGGTTTGACTGCTAAAATTTCTGCTGCACTGTTTTATTCAGCTTTGTTTTCATTCTACCTTTTATATCTTGATAAAGACATCAGAAAGAGCGAAACTATTACCAGCTCTTACAAAGATATTTTCAACTCACTTACTTTCCGACAAAAATATGAACAGGTTTATAAGGAAAAAGAAACTCAAAAAAAGGAGTTGCAAAAAAGCGAAGAATATAATCGATTGTTATTCAACACTTCTCCTGTTGGCCTAGCACTCTGCAAAATGGATGGTTCTCTTCTCGATATAAATCCTGCTTATGCAAAAATACTTGGCAGAACAATTGAAGAAACGTTAAAACTTACTTATTGGGATATCACTCCAAAGAAATATGCTGCTCAAGAAGTAATACAATTAAATAGATTGGAAGAAAAAGGAAGTTATGGACCTTACGAAAAAGAATATATTCATAAAGACGGCCATCTTGTTCAGGTTGTTTTGAATGGATTGATAATTATGCAAAATGGAGAAAAATTTATTTGGTCAAGCATTGAAGATATTAGCTCAAGAAAAGAAGCTGAAGCAGAATTGATTCGCGAAAAGGAATTCTCCGAAAAAATCATCGAGACGAGTTCGGCAATTATTGTCGGGCTCGATAAAAATCATTTAATACGGCTTTTTAATAAAGGTGCAGAAAATATTACAGGCTATTCTAAAGCGGAAGTCATTGGAAAAGATTGGTTTAAAATATTTTTTCCCGATGATGTTTTTAATGAAATGAATAAAGTGTGGAAAGAGGCGTGGGGAAGGCAGACTCATTCGCATATAAATCCAATTATAATCAAATCAGGGGAAGAAAGAATTATTTCCTTTCAAAATACCGGAATTTATGAAGGAGAAGACAGCTCTAAACATATTTTGATTTCTATTGGTGAAGATATTACCGAGGCCAAACTTGCTGAAGCCGAATTGCGTGAAAGCGAAGAAAAATTAAGAAAACTTCTGGAAGGAATGCCTTTTCCTCTTTGCTATGCAAATAAAGATGGTATTATTACTTTCAGAAACGACCGCTTTATTCAAGTTTTTGGTTATACGGAGAATGATGTTCCTAGTTTGAATGAATGGTGGATAAAAGCATACCCCAATGTTGAATATAGAAAATGGGTAATACAAAATTGGGATGCGGCAGTTAAAAATGCGATTGAAAAAGGCACCGATATTGAATCGGAAGAATATCATGTTACCAGTAAAGATGGCAGTTTACACGAAATCATTATTTCAGGAATTACAATTGGGGATGATTTTTTAGCAACTTTTATTGATATTACAGATAGCAAGAAAGCAGACGCTAAAATTAAAGAGTCTGCAGCAAATATTAAATCCTTAATCGAAAACCGCGCCGATTCAATATGGTCCGTTGATAAAAATCTTAACTATATCATATTCAATAGTTTCTTTGCAGATGCATATAAAATTACTTATGATATTGAACTTCAAAAAGGGATGAATGTAATCGAAATACTTTCGCCTGAAGCACGGAATTTCTGGAAACCAAAATACGAAGCGGTTTTAAAAGGAGAAAATATTGTTTTTGAATTTTCGGAATTTATTGCCGATAAAGAACATTTTTTCCAGGTATCTTTAAATCCAATTATTGAAGAAGAAAATATCACCGGCGTATCGGCATTAAGTATCGAAATTACCGAACTCAAAAAAGCTAATAAAGAACTGCAAAAACACCAAAATCAATTGGAAGAGTTAGTAAGAGAAAGAACGCAGGAACTTGAAGATAAAAACAGCCTGCTGGAGCGCACCAACAAAGCCTTTGCGGGGCGCGAAGTGCGAATGGCAGAGTTGAAAAAGGAAATTGAAGAGCTAAGGAGAGAAGTTAAGTAGTTGAGTAAGGAGAGTAGGAAAGTAGTTAAGTAAGGTAAGTAAGTTAAGTAGGAGAGTAGTTAAGTAAGGTAAGTAGGTTCACTCACCCACTCACCCACTCACCCACTCAACTACTTACCATACTCACCCACTTTAACACTGAGCTTGCAGAAGCGAATAACGCACGAAGTGAATGATTAAATTGTGGGAAAAAGTCAGAATATTCTGATTAATTCATAGATATTGATTATTTTTGAAGAAATATTAAATTTTCAAAACGGATGAAGCGAAAAATAACATCTAAATTGATTGCATGGAAAGATAATCCCAAACGGATGCCTCTTATTTTGAATGGCGCACGTCAGGTTGGGAAAACATATATTTTAAAAGAATTTGGAGCTAAAAATTTTAAACAGACAGTTCATATCAACCTCGAAACAAACCTGCAGGTAAATTCATATTTTGAAAGCGATATTACTCCCTTACGCATTGTGCAGTTTCTCGAAACAGTATCGAATACTCGCATCATTGCAGGAGAAACATTGGTTATTTTGGATGAAATTCAGGCATGTCCCAGAGCATTGACTTCGTTAAAAACATTTTGTGAAGAAGCTCCGCAATATCATATTGCAACAGCAGGAAGTTTGTTGGGCGTGGCAGTAAACAGAGATCAATTTTCATTCCCGGTAGGTAAAGTGGATGAGTTTTTTATGTTTCCAATGGATTTTGAGGAGTTCCTTTGGGCAATGGATAAAGAGTTGTTGAGCAAAGAAATATCATCTCATTTTGCAAGTATGGAAGCAATGCCGGATATTCTTCATATACAAGCTATGGAACTGTATAAACAATATCTTATTGTTGGGGGAATGCCTGCTGTGGTAGCCGAGTTTATAGAAACTAAAAGTTTACTCACGTCAACCGAAATTCAAAGTCGGATTCTGAACGAGTACATAGCAGATATGGCAAAATATGCTTCTCCGGCCACAAGTGTAAAGATAAGAGCCTGTTACAATTCAATTCCAACACAATTGGCTAAAGAAAACAGAAAATTTCAATACAAAATAGTTCAAAAAGGAGGTACAGCTAATTTGTTTGGCGAATCAATAGAGTGGCTTAATTCGGCAGGAATTTTACTTAAATGTCAAAAAATCAACCATGGGTTTATGCCCATAGCTGCCTATACCGATTTAAGTGATTTCAAACTTTATATGAGCGATATCGGAATGCTTACGATGAAATCGGGCATGGCGCAGCAAACTATTTTGTCACCGAAGAAAGAAGAAAATGGATTTATGGGCGCTATGAGCGAAAACTATGTTGCTCAAGCTTTAATATGCAATGGCTTTCCTTTGTATTATTGGAAAAATGAGAATACGG